>CBFGQN010000058.1:0-11639 GCA_965650895.1 uncultured Ignavibacteria bacterium
AGGAAGAATTTTCGCCGACCGGGAGCGGCTGTGCGGAGAGAATTTCGACCGGGTGCTGTCCCGTGTGCTGATGCTGTCCGGACTGCCGGTTGAGCGGATCGCGAAGGTCGCTTCCGGTTCCTTTCCGCAGGGGCGACTTGAGGGCATCCTTCCGGAGGAAGAGCTTCACGAGGTCGATCCGGATTGGAATTTCAGGGGGCGACCGGCGAACGCTCCGGAACGGAGAGTCTGGGCAGGGGGAAAGCTGACGTTCGATCTGCTGAACGGCTCATTGATTGATACCGCATTCGGATGGATTGCAGAACGGAGAGAGATGAAGGAACTCCGGCGTCTGTTCCTTGTCCGTTTCGGTACGGAAGTTCTTGTCGGCAATGGTCGGGGGGAAGATATCATCGTCAACGCCCTTCTGCCGACCACTCTCGGGGCCGGGATCCTGAAGAAAGAGGTGGCGCTGATCGAGGGGGCCTGTCTGGGCTACCGCCGGGCTCCTTCGCTCGGCTCGACCGGTATGATCAAAAAGGCCGAGCGCCATCTCATGTCGGGGGAGAGGCTGGAGGGGGCGTTCTTCCAGCAGGGGGGAATCGAATATGCGGCGCGGGTGCTGGGTGCGGATCGATCCGGCTTATCCATGGTTGCCGATGCCGGGGGGTAGGGATGGTGCACCATATCCCTACCCTTATCCACACATCTCTTTTCCTCCCCCTCTTCTTTCCTGCATTCCTTTTGATTATTATTCGGAAAATCTTACGCCAACTTTTCCAACGACTTTCACGCATGAATTCATCGACGCATTCACTGGAAGCATTCGACCGTCTGTTGCAGACAGCCAGAACGGTTGCCGATCTCTCCTCGGCAACGGCCGTACTCGGGTGGGATCAGGAGACCTACATGCCGGACGGCGCAGCCGAAGAGCGGGCCGAGCAGCTTGCAACGCTTCAGGGATTGATTCACCAGATGGTGACGTCCGATGAGGTGGGGAGGCTGATCGAGGGACTCGGGACAAACGGTTCAACCGAGGAACTGGAAGAGTGGCAGCGGGCGGCTCTGCGGCAGATTATCCGGGACCGGGAGCAGGCCGTGAAGCTGCCGGAGGAGTTCGTGCGGGAGATGTCGAAGGTCACCTCGCTGGCCCAGCAGTCCTGGAAGAGGGCGCGTGCCGCCTCGGACTTCGCCTTGTTCCGGGACGACCTGACCCGCATCGTCGATCTGAAGCGTCGCCACGCCGAATATCTCGGCTACGATGAAAACCCTTACGATGCGCTGATCGATCAGTACGAACCGGACATGACCGCCGCGCAGTTGCGTCCGGTCTTTGACCGGCTGAAAGACGGGACCGTGAGACTTCTGGAGAAGATCGCCGCCTCGGGAAATCCGGTCTCCGACGATGTCCTCTTCACCCACTTCGACCGGGGTCGGCAGATGGATTTTGCAAAGGAGATTATCGGGCGACTCGGTTTCAGCTACATCGACGGTCGTGTCGATCTCTCGGCCCATCCCTTCTGCACGTCGTTCGGCATCCGGGACGTCCGGCTGACGACGCGCGTCTACGAGGACGATCTGCGAAGCTGTCTTTTCGGTCTGATTCACGAGGCCGGGCACGGCATGTACGAGCAGGGAATCGACCGGCAGTACACCCGCACCCCTCTTGCCGACGGCACATCGATGGGCATTCACGAATCGCAGTCCCTCTTCTGGGAAAACATGATCGGTCGCAGCCGCGAGTTCTGGCGCTGGGCCTATCCCTCGCTTCAGTCAACGTTCCCTGACCGGCTCGGCAACATTCCGGCCGACGAGTTCTTCCGGATCGTCAACGTGATGAAGCCGAGCATGATCCGGGTGGAAGCCGACGAACTGACCTACAACCTGCACATCATTCTCCGCTTTGAAATCGAAGATGATCTGATCAACGGCCGCCTGGAGGTCGATCAGATTCCGCAGGTCTGGAACGAGCGGATGGAGAAGTATCTCGGCATCACCCCGGCCAACGACGCCGAGGGATGCCTGCAGGATGTTCACTGGTCGTTCGGCGGACACGGTTACTTCCCGAGCTATTCTCTCGGCAAGCTCTACGCCGCCATGTTCCAGCGGGTGATGCTGAAGGATATGCCCGATTATTACGAGCAGATCGAGCGGGGAGAGTTCAGCGCAATTCTCGGTTGGTTGCGGGAGAATATCCACCGGTGGGGGAAGGCCAAGACGCCGTCGGAACTGACGATGGAGATTTGCGGCGAACCGCTGAGTGAGGAGGCATTCCTCACATATATCGAAGGGAAAATCGATCAGGTCTATTACGGTGCCTGAGGGGGATCATCGGTCGTACGGGAAGGGGGACGCGGGATGTTCCCTGTCTTCCCTCCCGTATCTCCGCCTTCTAACAATTCCCGGGAAGGATCGTCACCGGTCAAGCTGGAACAGAATTACCTATTCATTAAGTGAAAGAGACGAAAACACATAATACCGCCGCAGAGCAGAACGGTGCGAACGGATTGCATTCGGGGGGGAAAGCCGTCCGGATGAACGTGGCCGAGAAGGTCAATTCGATCCATCTGGACCACCGCGAGGAGTTCAGGACACGACTTGCCGCCCTGCTTGAGGCCTGCCGCAAGAACCTCCGGACGTGCAACGAGGAACTGATCACCCGTGCTCTCTACCTTTGCTACGATGCCCACAAGAACACGGCCCGGGCTTCCGGGGAGCCGTACTATACGCATCCGCATGAAGTGGCGCTGATCCTTGCGCGGGAGATCCCTCTGGACGATGTCTCGATTGCCGCTGCGTTGCTTCATGACGTGGTAGAGGATACCGAGTACACGATCGAAGATATTCGTGCGGAGTTCGGACCGGACGTGGCCGAGATCGTCGACGGGGTGACGAAGATCACCGGCGTCTTCAACAGTCACGAGGTGACGCAGGCGGCCAGCTACCGGAAGCTTCGTCTCTCGATGGTCAACGACGTCCGGGTGATCCTGGTGAAATTTGCCGATCGGCTCCACAACATGCGGACGCTGAAGTTCCTTTCGCCCCAGAAACAGAAGCGGATGGCCCGCGAGACGCTCGATATCTACGCTCCGTTCGCCCACCGGTTCGGTCTCGGCAATTTGAAATGGGAACTTGAAGACCTGTCGTTCAAGTATCTGAATCCCGAGGCCTACAACCAGTTGAAGCGGGCGTTGAAGACGAAGCGGAAGGAGCGGGAAGCCTATATCGAGCAGACGATCAGGCCGATCCGCGACCGGCTGGAAGAGGAGGGAATGCGGTTTGAAATACACGGGCGGGCCAAACACCTCTACTCCATCTACAACAAGATGCGGGTGCAGAACAAGACGGTCGACGAAATTCACGACCTGGTGGCCATCCGCGTGATCCTGCGGACCGACAACCCGAACGACTGCTTCACCGTCTACGGCATCGTCTCCGAAATCTATACCCCCGTCCCCGAACGCTTCAAGAACTATATCTCCGTCCCGAAGAAGAACGGCTATCAATCCATCCACACAACGGTGATCGGTCCGGAGGGGAAGCGGATCGAAGTGCAGATCCGGACGGCGGGGATGCACGAGATCGCCGAGAAGGGAGTGGCCGCCCATTTTATCTACAAGGAACGGACGCTGAATATCTGGCGGGAGGATCGCCAGCTTGAGGAGTGGGCCGAGTGGATTCGGGATGTCTTCGAGCGTGCCGAGGCCGAGGAGGCGCCGCACGAGGTGATGGAGAGCTTCCGGCTGAATCTCTTCCAGGACGAGATCTACGTCTTCACTCCGAAAGGAGAATTACGCATTCTGCCGAAAGGATCGACGCCGATCGACTTTGCCTACGATATCCACTCGGAGGTCGGCTTCCACTGTATCGGAGCAAAGGTCAACGGCAAGATCGTTCCGCTCGACACCGTTCTCCGCTCCGGCGATCAGGTGGAGATCCTGACCTCGAAGAACCAGACCCCGAGCATCGACTGGGAGAAATTCGCCGTCACGCACAAGGCCCGCAGCGGCGTCCGGCGCTGGCTGAACGAGCAGCGGAGAACGTTGATCCAGGAGGGGAAGGAGGCCTGGCAGAAGCGGGCGAAGAAGGAGAAACTGCACATCAACGACGACGAACTGGAGAGGGTGTCGCACGGCCTGAAGTATGAGAACCGGAGCGATTTCTTCTACGATATCGGAGCCGGTAAATTCTCTGCCGAAGAGGCTGTGGCGATGGTGGTCGCCTACCTGAAAGAGCCGTCGCAGAAGGATGATCAGGGGAGCGTCACCGGCAAGATCCTCTATTCCCGGTTTGTTGATGAGGCCCGCAAGAGCGCATCGGACGGCATTCTGGTCGACGGCGGACTGACCGGCATGAAGTATCACTATGCCCGGTGCTGCAATCCGATTCCGGGAGATCAGGTCGTCGGATTCATCAAGACCGGCAAAGGGGTGACGATTCACCGGACCTCCTGTCCGAACGCCATCAACATGCTGGAGCAGAAGGAGGGGAGGGGGCGTGCGCTGGATGTGGACTGGGCCGGAAAGGATGACGGCTTCGAGTTTATCGCGGCGGTTCGCGTCAGCGGGGAGGACCGGCCCGGTATGCTGAACGACATCACGCACGCTATTGTCTCCTACCGGAGCACGAACATCAGAAGCGTCAACATCGAGTCGAAGGATTCCCTGTTCGAGGGGATCGTTACCGTTCTTGTTCGCCATACGGAGCATCTGGGAAGGCTGATCGAGCGGCTGAAGAAGATTCCGAACGTCGATCACGTGGAGCGGTTCGATCAGGGGCAATTCGACGAGGAGGAGTAAAAGCGTGAAGAAGGTCAACCGGAGACTTCCGTTCGACCGGTCGGTGGAGATCGATCCGGCGACGAACCGGACCCGGCGACGGGTGGAGCGGATGCGGGGGGTGATCGAGAAACGCCAGTACGATCTCCATCTGGTCCTTGAAAACGTCCACGATCCCCACAACGTCTCGGCGGTTCTGCGGACGTGTGATGCGGTCGGTGTCGGGACGGTCCATCTGGTCTACAACAGCGAACCTTTTCCGATGATCGGACAGAAAAGCTCCACCGGCGTGGGAAAGTGGACGGATCTGAAACGCTACGTCTCGATTCGGGAATGCTATGAAGAGCTTCGGAACGATGGGGTGCGAATCTACGCCACCGACCTGAACGAACGGTCGGTCGGCCTCTACAAGCTGGAGGGGACCGGTCCGATCGCCCTGGTCTTCGGCAACGAACATGAGGGTGTCTCCGAGGAGGCCTCAGGACTTGCCGACGGAAACTTTCTGATCCCGATGGTCGGCTTTGCGCAAAGTCTGAACATCTCGGTTGCCTGTGCGGTCTCCCTCTATGAAATCATGCGTCAGCGGCTCGGTGCCGGACTGTACGACAATCCCACGCTCGGCGAAGAACAAATCGAGGAAGTGCTGGCCGATTGGGTCGGACGGTAAATCTCCGGTCGGAATCTTTTCCCCGATTCTTCCCGCCATTCAAAATCGCCGATTGAATTTCTACCCCGGCAATCGAACATTCATCGATTGCGTGCCGTCAATCAAAAATCGTCAATCGAAAATTACGGGGTTGTTATCGGGCGCAAGGTTTTGCGCCCCTACGATTTCCATTCGCCAATCGAAAATCCCCCTTTACATCTCCTCCAGTCCCAGCCGATGCGTACACAACTCCAGATCTCCGGCATCATTCGTGGCAATCAGCGTGATCCGGTCTTCCCGTTCGGCCGTCACGATTTCCCGAATTGTCCGTTGACCCTCTTCGTCCAGATTCGTCATCGGTTCATCAAGCATCAGGAAGGAAGGATGGTGGGCGAGGGCCAGGATATACTTCACGCGTTGCCGCATACCGGAACTGAAGGAGTCAACTCGGTCATTGAGCCGATCCTGCAGAGAAAACCGTTCGACGAGCGTCATTGCGTAGTCAATGTCCGGCGGCGTCCGGCGCATTCCGCCGAGGAGGTCAAGGAGTTCACGGATCGAGAATTCCGTGTAGAGTTCCAGATAGGGGGCGACGTAACCGAGGTGGGTCGGCAGCTTTTCTTCCTTCAGCTTGCGTCCCCTGATCTCCCATGCCACAGTTCCCGAACTTCGTTCCAGGACATTTGCGAGAATCTTCAGAAGGGTTGATTTCCCTGAACCGTTGCGTCCGGTGATCCCGAGACAATCTCCCCGCTTCAACTCAAGCGAGATATCGGTCAGGACCGGACGGAGATCATACTCCTTGGAGATATGTTCGGCCTTCAGTTGCAGCGTTGCCCTTGTCGATTCTTCCGTTCGGCTCATTTCCTGACAACGGCAAATTTTCCGACGGAAGGTTCGCTCCCGTTGATTGCCAGTGTGTAGATATAGACGCCGCTCGGAGCAAGATCTCCTCCGGCGATCTTGCCGTCCCAGATCACTCCCTGCACGTTGTTGAGTGTCTCCAGACCGGGACGCCGGACCTCGGCCACTTTGGTCATGGCGGTAGAATAGATGTCGAGAGCCACGTTGGTGATCTCGATGCCGTTCAGCGAAACGGCAAAGACCATCTGATCGGCGCCGTCGTTGATGAAGGGCTGTGGTGACGGATTGGCCGTCACGAAAATTCCCGGACTTCCGTTGAAGAGCGTCTCCACACAGAAATCCTGATGGGGGGCCTCCAGCTTGTAGTACAGCGTGCCGTTGCGATAAAGGATCGGCGTGTAGTCGGCCTGCGGTGTCTGGCTGACGTAGAGAGTGAACTCCTCGGCCGCCGCGACCGCAAAGCCCCCCTTGCCGAGATCCGACCGTCCGTTCGTGATGAGAAAATCGACCGTATCGGGATCGAATCGTTCCTCGCGTGGAATCAGAATTCTCCAGAGTCCGAACGCAAGGGGGGAGAGATTCCCCGGAATCACTTTCTCGACTCCCTCATCGAGGATCTTGATTTCCACCGGCTTGATTGTCGGATACTGACTTGCTTTCGCAAAGAAGCTGGTGTCGGCGGCATTCGCTCCGGTATAGTAACTCCAGCGGGCAAACGTGCAGTAGCTGTTGGTCAGATTCAGCCCGGCGTTCCTCGCCTTCAGGGCTGCGTCGATTGCGTCGAACGATCTGCCGGTCCGCTTGAATTCATTCCAGATTTCCAGCACGATATCGTTATCAAGCTGCTGGGCAATCGACAGCAGATAGTGCATGTGGGCGTAACCGGTGTAGTTGTCGCCGACATTGTGTGTCGAGAACGGATATTGTTGCGGAGCGAGGAGGAAGTTATTGAAATAGAAACGGTAATCGTTCAGGTCGGGATGCACCTTGTATTCCATCCAGGTCGAGGTCGCCTCGTAGAGAGCCGCCTGCGAGTAATCGGCAAGATAGGCGGAGAACTGGACGATATGGTGAAACTCATGGGCCGTCGTCACGCGAAGGCCGGCAATGCCGGGAGTCGGATAGCCCCTGTAGTCGTTGTCGAGGACCAGATATCCCACCTGCCGGTTGCCGGAGATATCCGCTTCCGGCTGCGCAAGTCCGTAATAGTTTCTGCTCAGTTCGGTGATAAAGACATCGATGCGTTCATCAATACCGCCGACTCCCGGTGCAACGTTGTCCGGCGGAGGGACGGCATATCCACACTCTTCAATTTCCTTCTGCCAGGCAAATTCCATGTAGTAATCGACCGAATCGATATAGTCCGGAATCCCGTTGTTGTTCTGGTCAATCAGGTCTGGGGCATTGCTTCCGGTCACATCGTAATGAATCCTGAAATGTCCGTCCCGGCTGACGATGTTCCGCTGCATGTTCGGTCGGGCCTGCGTCTTCAGCTCCCGTAGAAGATCTTTTCCCTTCTCGTCCAGCTTCTCTTCCTCTGCAAGCAATTGCCAATAGAGAAACGTGCCGCAACCGGGGCGTTCACCCGAGAGGTGATCGTGGTCGGCGTGTCCCGGATCGTTCTGCTGAGCGCGAAGTGTTGTGGTGATCGGGGCGATCAGTACCAGTGCGGCAAGGGCTGTCCATCTCATCCTGTTCATGAGTTACCTCACGGGGTTGGTGTATAACGTGACGTATGAAGATTGTCGAGACGGTTCCGTTCATCAAGGCGTGTCTGGCGTCGGACTCCGGCTGACTCAAAGCGACGGAGTTCTTCCTGCGTTTCCGGGACGATCGGTCGCGCCGGAACCGGCTTGTTCTCCTCATCGATTCCGACAAAAGTCAGATAGGCGGTGTTGGCGTGGAATCGCGTGCCGTTTCTCGGATTCTCCACTTCCACCCGAACGCCGACCTCCATCGATGTGTTGAACGCCCGATTGACCGATGCCTTCAGGATAACGATCGACCCGAGTTTGATCGGAGCGTGAAAACTCATGTTATCCACTGCGGCGGTGACGCAGACCCGACCGGCGTGGCGCATTGCGGCCAGAGCTGCGGCGATATCGATCCAGTGCATCAATCTGCCTCCCAGCAGATTCCCGAGCTGATTCGTATCGTTCGGCAGCACCAGTTCGGTCATCTCGACTTTTGAATCGGTGACCCTTTTATGCCGTTCCGTTCTCGGAGCGGCTTCCGTCTCGTTTATCGATGACATGCTGTTTTAACTTCCTTGACCGTTGACTTCCGTGCTTGCGATTCCTTCCTGTGCTTCCCGGCTTCCCTGAAGGGCCAGTTGGTAGTAGACCGTTTCGGGATAGCGTTCGATGACCCTCTGAAAATAGATTTCCGCCGCCTTGAACTCCCCGCGATCCAGATACTGCTGAGCCACCGAGTAATCGCGTTGGGCCAGGCGTGTCCGCAGGTCGACGATCCGTTGCTGCACCGTCTGGGCCAGCGTATCGCTCGGGAAATACTGAAGGAACGCCCGGTACTGTCTGATTGCCGTCTCGGTCTGGCTCTGATCCCGCTCGAACTGCGGGGAGACCTTGTAGTAGCACTCGCCGGTCATGTACAGAGCCTGTTTGTAGAGAGGGCTGCCGGGAAAATCGTTCAGCACCCGACTGTAGTGGAATGCGGCTACCCGGTATTCTTCCTGGCGATAGAACGACTCGGCCAGATAGAACTGTGCGTCGTCGGCGTACTCGCTTGCCGGGTCCTGAAGGAGAATAACCTCGAACAACTCCTGTGCCTTCTGGTAATTCTCGTCGGCCAGTTCCTCCATCCCTTTTTTGAACCGTTCTTCGGTCGTGAGATCCTTTGTCGATGAACCTGATCCTCCACACCCCACGATGGCGGCGGCGGTGAGGATCGCGAGGACCCTGATCGATGTTGTCATATAAGCAGGCAAATCCGTGTCAGACATGGCGTTCGATACGCCGTTGATGAATGTACGTGAGGAGTGGAAACAAAACAAGGGCATTTATTTGCTCCTTGTGGTGAAAAGAAGAATCACCATCACCACGGACGTACCGACGATGATGGCCGGCTCTGCAACGCTCTTCCAGAAGCTCGACCGGTTTATCCTGATCGTGGTTCCGGTGGTAAAATTGTACCCCGGTGCCTCGATATCGGCGATGCTCAGTGCTTCGATCGTATCGTGGAGCGAACAATCGAAGCGTTCGGTTGCTCGGGATGTCTTCCCGTCACCCGGCCGTGCAACCGGTACCGACGCGCTGACCCCGAGCCTGATCTCGCGACGGTAGAAGTCCTCGTCGTCAAGTTCCACATAGCGGACGCCGATTTCGGTGACGGCGATCAGCAATTCATTGGTGTAGGGGGGCTTGCATGGGAGCAGGGGGAGCTCCCGTACGGCGGCCAGATCGATAGCCGCCTGATCCAGAAGCCAGTCGGCCTGGTGCGGGACCACACGAACGCAGAATCCTTCCCCGACAGTCGAGCGGGCGAAGAGCGTATCGGCCACGATACGGGCACAGCGTTGAAACTGCTCAAGATTTGTCGTCTGCCGTGCCGATGCGGATGTGGCGACGAGGGCAAACAGCAGTGCGAAAAACAGAATCGACCGACAGACCCTGCTCGGCCTGCTCGGGATGTTGCCGGTCGGACACCGGAGAGTTCGATATATTCGGGATGTTCGGTTCATAAAATTCCGTGCAATTGCGGAACAGCCTGCAAAGCTACGATCAAAAGGGGAGACGGAAAACCGTGATACATCCTTTTATCAAAATTCCGGTTGTTTGAGCGGTCAAGTTACCGTAACTTTGTGGCTCTTTAAAAAACAGCGACGAGAAACTATGCCTCAACATAAGTCAGCAGAGAAGCGGGTAAAGCAGTCGGCAAAGCGCCGCGCCTACAACCGGTTCCAGAAAATCAAGATGCGCCGGGCGATCAAGGCGGTGCATCAGGCCTCGAACAAGGATGAAGCGGTCGCGAAGAGTCGCGAGGCGCAACAGATCCTTGACCGTCTGGCCACCAAGGGAGTTATCCACAAGAACTTTGCGGCAAACCGGAAGAGTCAGTTCGCCCGGCTGGTCGCAAACTTCGACAACGCCTAAGGTCCGCCCCGACAAAGAGTCGGCGACAATGCACCCGTAGCTCAACTGGATAGAGCATCTGACTACGGATCAGAAGGTTAGGGGTTCGAATCCTCTCGGGTGTACTGGAATCCTCGAAATCGTAATGATTTCGGGGATTTTGTGTTTGTGGGGTGCCAATTGGGGTGTCAACTTACTCATTTTGCTCGGACCGGTTCGTATTCTTCACCACCCCCACAACCCGCCGATCACTCATCCCGATTCTCAAGGTGATTTCCCGGTACGGTAGTTCAATGTACGGATACGCACACCGGCCTACCACTATGCCGCCGGCACCATCCGCGAAACAGAGAAGCTCGCCTCGGTGGTATCGCAGGTCTTCACGGTGGATGGGTTGCAGCTCGATCGTGACTTCATCTCCCGGATGAATCCCTACCCCTTCAAGCGAGCCGTCCTCAATCGTGATCTGTCTTCTGTTGTCGTTCGTTCCTGTCGTCTGCTGTGAGCGGCCGTTCCGCTCAGCGTTGTATGATCTCATAGAGTGATTGTTCCGTTTTCTCCCCGTGCCGGTCTGGTTGAACCATACGTCGGTAGCGGGCGGCAGGGGGCTGCAAGTGATTCAAGTTCCTGTTGTCTGTATACGCCGTATCATTCGGTCATGGGCCCTTCCGCTCCTTCTTGCGCAACTGGTTCATCAGTTCGGCCACCTCTTCGGCGGTGTAGGTCTCGGCTTTGGCCGTCTTGCCGAAGCGGGCGTTGCTGAAGCGGTTCATGTCTTCCGGTGCCGGTTGCGGCAGGACTTCGCCGCCGTTCGAGAGCAACCATTCGCTTGTCGCGCTGATCGCCTCCAGCAGTCTGTTCAACGTCGCAACGCCGGCTCCATCGGTCATCGGATCCCGGGCAAACCTCCTCGGTCCGATGTCGAACAGGAGGTAGAAGGGACTCACGTGGAAGACCTGCCAGAGAGCCAGGATCAGGTCGGTACTGATCAGTGCGTTCCCCGCCTCGTTCTCGCTGATGCGTCCGTTCGAGACGCCGCAGGCTTCAGCCAGCTCCGTCTGGTTCAATCCCAGCTCGATCCGCATCATCTGCAAACGATGACCAATTTGCTTCTGTAAAGACTCGTAATCATCAATGATGCGAGCCATTCTGGTTTGCTTCATTTCGGCTGAATGAAATATCTTCTTGAAAAGCGAATTAAATTAAGCTATTTAAGCTAAAATAATCATCACTTTTGTTGTACACAAATCATTCTATAAGTATGAAGAATATCCAGGCTCA
>CBFGQN010000059.1:0-11627 GCA_965650895.1 uncultured Ignavibacteria bacterium
GGAGTTGAGAGTCAGGAGTTGAGAGTCAGGAGTTGAGAGTCAGGAGTTGAGAGTCAGGAGTTGAGAGTCGCGGTAGCCGTCGGTCTTTAGCCGACGCCGGGAGACCCGGAGAATGGCGAGAGGTCCGGTGCGGAGTCGAAGCGAAGAGGGGAAGGAGTTGAAGAGTCGAAAGTCAGGAATCGGGGATGATGTGGGAACTGACGGATATATCCTGACGGGTCGGAAAGTACTTCAGCCAATGTCATTTGCAGTAAGCCTGGAAGCGGCATCTCGTCAATGCAACGTTCGACAGGAATGAACAGAAGCAGAGGATCAACATAATTGTATGTACACACAATAATCTCAGGAGACAACAGCATGAACATCGGCATTATCGGATCGGCCGTTGTGGCCCGGACGCTCGCACAGGGCTTCCTCTCATCGGGACATACCGTCAAGCTCGGGACGCGGGAACCGGCAAAACTTGACGGGTGGCTGGAAGAGATCGGCAACGAAAGTCTGTCGGTCGGAAGCAATGCGGAGGCTGCGGAGTTCGGCGAGGTCATCGTCCTGGCGACCGGATGGTCCGGAACGGAGAACGCCATCTCACTTGCCGGACCGGAGAACTTCGCAGGGAAAGTCGTGATCGACGTCACCAATCCGCTCGACTTCTCGCAGGGACCGCCGCCGAAACTTGCAGTGCAGTACCCGGAATCGGGGGGCGAACTTGTGCAGAAATGGTTGCCCGAGGCAAAAGTGATCAAGGCATTCAACACGATCTCCGCCAACATCATGATCAATCCGAACCTTGAAGAGGGAAAACCGGACCTGTTTATCGCCGGGGACGATGACTTTGCAAAGAAGGTGGCGACGAACATCGCAACGGAGTGGGGATGGGAGAACGTGCATGATCTGGGAGATCTCACCAATTCCTACTGGCTGGAAACCTTCGCAATGCTCTGGATCTATTTCGGATTCCGGAACAATCACTGGACACACGCATTCAAGCTGCTGATGAAGTAAAACCGACATTGATGCAACGATAGACCGGAGACAAGAAAGCGAACAGACTTCGATCCGCAGTCTCCCTTCAACCGCCGGGAAAGAGAAGCCTTTCCCGGCGGTTGTTTTATCCCCCGGTTGTAACAGCCACTAACAAAAACCGGAGTGATGTGTTAGGAAACGGGTTATCGGCTCTGCTCCGAAGAGACGGGCCGGAACAACGCAGTTGTCACGGGTTCACCGTAACCGTCACCGAGGAGACCATGAGACACTTGCTCCGCCTTGCCACGTTTGCATTCTCCGCGATTCTTCTGTCCTTTCCGGCCCTCTGTCCCGCACAGAATCATATCTACGATCAATGGTGTTTCGGTCTGGAGATGGGACTGGATTTCCGTTCGGGTTCGCCCCGCCTCTTCAGACCGCAGATTCGGGCAATCGAGGGGGGAGCCTCAATCTGCGATGCAAATACCGGCGCTCTCCTCTTCTACACTGACGGCGTCACCGTCTGGAACCGAAACCATCAGGTGATGTCCAACGGCACGGGACTGATGGGACATCTGAGCACAACGCAATCTTCGCTGATCGTTCCTCATCCCGCAGATCCTGACCTCTACTACCTTTTTACAGCCGATGCAGGCCCTTATGGTCTGCGGCTGGCCGGCATCCACTACTCGATCGTCGACATGCGGGGAGACGGAGGACTCGGGACCGTCGGACAGAAGAATATTCCGCTGCTGAAAGAGGCCACGGAAAAGCTGGTTGGTATCTATCACTGCGATGCGAACAGCATCTGGGTCCTGGCCCACGAACTCGGTTCCGATCGTTTTTTCGCCTGGGAGGTGACCGCTGCGGGGCTGAACACAACTCCGGTGATCTCGGCCATCGGCAACATTCACAGTAGCGCAAACGATCTTTCCTCAACCGGATACCTGAAAGCCTCACCGAACGGACATTATCTGGCATCGGTCAACACCCAGTTGAACAAGGCGGAGATCTTTCAGTTCAACAGCGGCACCGGTGTCGTCACAGCGAAGCTGGGGGAGGTCGACGCCTACTACGGGGCAAGCTTTTCGCCGAACAGCAAGTATCTCTACACAACTCTGGGGGACAGTCTGCAAAGCGAGTACAAGATCTTCCAGTACACCATGCTTCCGGGCAACTCCAAAGAAATTTCCGAGACACAGGTCGTTGTCGCCACGGTCGAGGCTCTGCCGCTGGAGAATGTAATCATCAGCGGTGCGCTCCAGATCGCCCCCGACCGGGCCATTTACGTGACCGCCAGCACCGGCCTCATCGGTCGCATCGTCAACCCCGACCTGCCCGGAGCTTCGTTTGAAAGAGATGTGATCCCCATTCCCGACATCTTCCAACAACGGGGACAATACGGTCTGCCGAACTGCATCGACGGACTCTTCTCCATCACTCTCTCCAACGAAAAACTGAAGGCCCGCATTATCGTGGATGATACCGCTATCTGTGCCGGGGAACGGCTTGGTTTCTATGATCGAAGCACCGGAAATCCCTCTTTGTATGAGTGGGAGGTGAGCGGAAAAATTTCTCTCTCTTCATCCGGCCAACATCTCGGTGAAGTGACCTTTCCGGAGCCGGGACGCTACCGTGTCAGTCTGCAGGTCGCCAACGGATGCGGCATGGATATCGATTCAATCTTCATCACCGTCTTTCCGCAACCGGTTGCCGATGCCGGACCGGACAGGAGCATCTGCCTCGGAGCCTCGGTACAACTATCGGCAAGCGGAGAAGGGAAATATCGCTGGCGGCCCTCAAGAGGCTTGAGCTGTGATACCTGTCCCAACCCGGTCGCCTCGCCGACGACGACAACGACGTACGAACTTGTTGTGGAAACAGAGGAAGGATGTCTGGACCGCGACAGCATCACCGTCACGGTCAACGACGTGCTGGAGGTCCGGGCGGAATCGGATACGGGTATCTGCATCGGAGAATCCGTGACGCTCAGAGGGACGGGAGCAAACGAGTATGAATGGCTGACATTCTCGGGAGAGACGATCTGCACCGACTGTGCCGAACTCGACGTCACGCCGGAGCGGACCACGAGCTATATCCTGTACGGAAGGAACGCCGAGGACTGCGAGGGATACGATACCGTTACGGTGACGGTCCATCCGATCCCGGTTGCCGATGCCGGAAGAGACACGGCCTTCTGCGTCGGCAACGCAACAACCCTGGGGGGAGGGGACCCGCAACCCGGACTTCGCTACCAATGGATTCCGGACAAAGGACTTGATAACCCGAACGCTCTTCACCCCGTCGCCTCGCCGGTCGAAACGACCCTCTACGAGCTGATTGTCACCGACGAACGGAGCGGATGCTTTGCGATGGATTCCGTCACGATCATCATCCATGATGTCCCGGTTGCCGATGCCGGAAGGGATACCACATTCTGCATCGGCGGGACGACTCTTCTGGGTGGAACTGACGGGGAGCCGGGACTTCGGTATCAGTGGACGCCCGACAAGGGACTGGACGATCCGAACGCTCCACGTCCGGTTGCGCTGGTCACCCAAACGACAACATACACCCTGCTGGTAACCGACCTGCAAACCAACTGTACAATGACCGACTCGGTCAGAGTCGTCATCCACGATGCCCCGATTGCCGATGCCGGAAGAGACACCGCATTCTGCATCGGCGGGGAGGCTCTTCTGGGAGGACGTAGCCGGGAGCCGGGACTCCGCTACCAGTGGACGCCCGCACCCGGACTCAGTGATCCGGAGGATCCCCGTCCGCTCGTCTCTCCGATGGAGACCACCACATACGAATTACTGGTAACCGATGAGCAGACCGGATGCTTTGCGATAGATTCGGTCACGGTCATCATCCACAACCTCCCGATTGCCGACGCCGGAAAAGACACCGCATTCTGCTTCGGCGGAACGGCTCTTCTGGGGGGGAGAGACGGGGAGCCGGGACTCCGGTATCAGTGGAGACCCGACAAGGGACTGGACGATCCGAACGCTCCACATCCGATTGCCTCACCATCGGAGACAACAACCTATATCCTGCAGGTGACCGACGTGACGACCGGCTGCGAAGCGTTTGATACGGTCACCGTCCATACCGGCGACAAACTGACCCTACGTTCGCGAATCGCCCGGGACTACCGCGCATTGATCGGAGAACAACTGGAGATTGCTGTGGAGATCGACGAGATTCTTCCCGGCTCGGGAATATCCGACATTCAATTTGAACTGGAGTATGATCCGGGAGTGATGTACCTCGACGTCAACTCGATTGAACGTCTGCTGGAAGGGACATTGCTCGAAGGCTGGAACGTTTCGATAGAGACGGTCTCTCCCGGCTATCTTCACATCATATTGACCGCTCCTGCAAGTGAGGAGCTGGCCGGGGACGGAACGCTGCTCCGGTTTGCCGGAGCCCTCTATCTGGGAGCCATGTCGGAGACCGGACTGGAATTCCGTCTCGGTACGTCGCACGGTTGTGTCGACATCATCACCGAGGCCGGACATGCACGGCTGGACACGATCTGCGGATTGAACTTCCGTCTGATCGAACTGATCGCCGGCAAGTACACCGTTCCCCAGGCCCTGCCGAATCCCTCCGGAGAACACGTACGCATCGCCTTCAGCACCGGCCTCGACGGTCCGATCCGGCTGGACGTGTTTGATGTGCGGGGAAACAGAATCGGCGTGCTGGTGGATCGGGAACTGGAAGCGGGAAACTATATGGTGGAATGGAACGCCGCCCCCTCCGGATCAGGCGTCTACTGGCTGCGTCTGCAGAGCGGAGATCTGGTGAAGACCGGGCGGGTAGTGGTCGAGTAGAGGCGGACCATGCGGACTCCATCAATATATCAGCCATGATCGGCAGGAGGTCGGAAGCCTATTCCCGCTCTTTTTGACGTCTCCTCCGCAGCCAACTGCCGACATCGAAATACTGGAGATAGTAATGACTTCCGGCATCCCCTTCAAGTCC
Source organism: uncultured Ignavibacteria bacterium (assembly GCA_965650895.1). Classification (GTDB taxonomy): domain Bacteria; phylum Bacteroidota; class Ignavibacteria; order OLB7; family OLB7; genus JAGWAZ01. The sequence goes on from CBFGQN010000059.1 coordinate 4,954, forward strand.
GGCGGCTTCTACGGCAAGCCGGTGGAGGTGTTCGACACGTTTCCGCCGGTCGGCAAGGCGCAGATGGTCCCGGAAGAATGAGTGGAGCAGAAGTTCGATTGCCGGAACGGCCTCCCGTCGGGCAAAGGAGCGTTCGATGCGGCGCAGAATGTTTTCCATCCGGTCGATCTCCCCGAGTTCAAACGAAAGGATCAGAGCGTAGAGCCGGAGGAATCGATAGAAGGGTTTCCCCGCGCGCGGCTCCCTGCCGACCATGATGCGCTCCTCATACTCCCGGGCCCCTCTGTAGTCTCCCTGCATGAACCGGGCACAGGAGAGAAAGTACAGGATATGCGCCACGTCAAACCGGTCGGCATACGGACCGAAACGCTCGATATTCTCCTCCGCCTCTGCTGTCAGGGCAACACATTCCCCGAACTCTCCGAAGCGGGCGTGATGGGTCAGCCGGTAATGCAGGATGCGTACGCGAAGCTTGCCGGCAACCGACACCGGACAACGCGACGCGCAGAGGACGGAAGCGACCCGGGAACCCAGCTCCGTCAGTATCTCTCCCGATCGGGAATCGCCTGATCGTGTCAGCACGGTAATCAGGTTTCCAAGCAGCTTGACGTAGACTTCCGGAAATCGACTGATCAAGGAAGGATCATCCTCGAAACATTCGTTGCAACGCAGAAGTTCTTCCAGACTCTCCCGGTACCGGCGCAGACCGAAATAGTAGAGGGCCCGGGTGTGGAAGAAGAGTTCCCTGTAGTTGAACGATTCCCCTTCCGGCAGTTCGTGGAACAGAGGATCTTCCACAACTTCCCGCAGCATCTCCTTTCGCTTGCAGACGTCGCCATGATCGGTCAGAACCTCCAGTACGCGACGGTTGAGATAGTCCAGCCGACAGAGGCGTTCGAGTCGCAGCAGCATCTGTTCCCGACGCTTCTGAAACTCGGTCGCGGAGATCCCCCGCCCCCCCCGGCATAACTTCTCCTCCTGTTCCAGAGCTATCAGCATGGCAAGATAGTTCCCGTTATACTCGGCTTCCTCCCGGACTTTCCTCCAGAGTTTGCGGGCCGGTTTCATCAATCCCTTTTCGTACAGGATCTCAACTTCGCGCAACCGGTTCTGCGTGCGAAGGGGGGGCATGTTCTTCTCGCGGTAGAGCCGGAGGGATCTCAGGATCATATCGAACAGATAGCGTTTGGCAACGTGCAGATGTTCACTCCCCCCTTCATCGCACAACGCCGCGCGAAGTTGTTCATCGTCATGCTCCTTCTGGACACTGATCGCCTCGAACAGACGCAGATACTTCTTCTCTCCCCGCTGCATCGATGCCAGGAGTCTGAAGTACCGCTTCTCCTGCCGCGTCAGGGAATGGACAAGATTGAAGAGATCGTCGGAATGGTTCACCGGATTCGGAATTGTTTGTCGGTCGTTATGCCCCCCTGCCTTCATTTTACGGCTTCAACATACCCCTGAATATCAATCGGGGTTACCCGGAATCCCCACCACTTTCGCCCGACAGTTCGAAGCGTTGAAAAAAAAGCGACCGTTATCGGGATTCTTCGTCAAATCGTGAACGAGGGGGAGAGAACCGGGAGGATTGCCGCACGGAATCGGCCCCAAAGACTCCGGAACCGACGGAACGGACCGATCGCCTCCGGGAAGGGAACCTTCACGAAGAGCCGGTGCGGTTTGTCGACGCTCTCCCCCTCCTCTATCCTTGCTCCGCGAGAGCCGGTTCGGCTCGGATAACCGGACCGGTCGGACACCCTTCCCGGAACCGGCTCTCATCAGTCAGCAGATTATCAACTCTATCGATATCGGAGGATTACAACAATGAAACCACTGCGCACTCATGCCCTGTCGGTCATTCTCGGAACGCTTTGCACTCTCCCCTGCTTCGGACAGTGGGACAACATATCGCTCGGGGTACCGGAGACGATATTCGACGCTCACTTCCTGACCCCTTCCACCGGCTTTGCCGTCGGCTGGGGGGCCGAGCGGGGAGTGCTGGGACGGACGACAGACGGAGGAGCATCCTGGGAGATCGAATCGATCCCCGGCACCTATCTCTTCTCGATCAAATTCGCCGACGAGCTTAACGGCGTCATCACCGGCCACGATCAGTCCTGCACCTGCGCACTTATCCGGAACACCACCGACGGAGGGAAAACCTGGAGCGACGAGAACACCTATCAGGGTTCCTTCGGCATCTACGAGGTGGAATTCGCCGACCGGACGACCGGCTACGGCGGAGGATACAACGGTGCGATCCTGAAGACCACCGACGCCGGGAAGAGCTGGACGCCCACGCCGACCGGAACCGGCGACGTCTTCGTCATGGTCGCCGCCCCGCATCCCGACACGGCCTACGCGGTCGCCGGGGAAGGACAGAACTTCTTTGCTCCGGATAAACTCTATCGTTCGGTCGACGGCGGAGCTTCATGGCAGGTGATCCAGGAATATGCCGGAATACTGACGGTCTCCTCCATCGACTTCATGAACGCACGGGAAGGGATCATGCTCGTCTACGACGCCGAAGGACCAAGCAACCGGGTGCTGAAGACGACCGATGCCGGCGAGACGTGGCGAACGATCCTGACCTCGACGAACGCAACACATACGCTGGGAGCGGTCGACATGACGCCGGACGGACAGGGACTGGCGGTCGGCTCGGCAAGCACGATGGCATGGACCACCGACGGCGGGGAGAACTGGAGCATCGAGTATCTGACGCCGGAGATCGACTTCACCAACGCAATCGTGCAGGACGGGTTCTTTTATGCGGTCGGCTACCCGGGCATCGTCGCCCGGAAGTCGGCGCCGGTTGCCGGAGTGGAGGATGATGGGGGAAGAACCGCAGCCGCATCGATCACGTCGCTCGGCAACGGAGCGTTCCTCTTCTCACTGGAGAAGGAAACGCGGGCATCGCTGACGCTGTATGACGGACTGGGACGGATAGCGGCGACCGGAACCTATGACGGCTCACCTCTGACGCTTGATCTGCATTCCCTCCCTTCGGGGATCTATCTCTATCGCTTCACATCGGAAGGAGAAGCGATTACAGGAAAGTTTGTGATTACTTAGAGGCAGACTTCGACGGGCTTCTGATCCTGAGAGGGTCTCTTAAAAGTGACGAATTGCAGAAGTCTCTGTGCTTCGTGGTACCTGGCATCCTTTGTGTCGGCACGCCACGGCGCATCAAAGACCGCGGCGGATGGTGAGATCGACCACCATCCGCCGCAGCGGACACCAAGAGCACGAAGAATCACCAAGTGGTAGAGCATTTCCCTGATGCTTGTCTGTGACTGCTCAGACCACAGGAGCACACAGGCTACTTTCAAGAAGCCCTCTGAGACGAACGGCGGGGGAGAGTCGCAATGCGGCCTCCCCCTCATGTTCTGGAAGCATGTACGGAATATCGGAAGCCCCGGTCGGATAGGCGAACATCACGTCCTGAAGATCGTCGACTCCGAGGCCGGAGCGTATCGCCAGGGCGAAGATATTGATGACTTCATCGGCGTGGGGGCCGACAAGGTGGGCGCCGAGGATCTTCTTCCCCTCCCGGCCGAGAATGATCTTGTGGGCCGAGCAGGTCTCGCCGAGATGACGCGCACCGTACCAGTCGGCCGTCTCCTCGAAACGCACGACGACCTCTCCCTCCTTCTCCCTCGCCTCCTCTTCCGACAGTCCGACGGCGGCAATCGGAGGGATGGTGAAGGCAACCGACGGGACGGCCGCAGGATTGAATTCCCGGCTGTTTCCGTGGAGCAGATTGTGAGCGGCGATCCGGGTCTCCCGGGCGGCCACGGGCGTCAGCGGAGGCCCGCCGCTTGCAGCACAGTCGCCGGCACTGTAGACGTCGGGGTTGGAGACGGACTGGAGCCAGGGATTGACAAAGATGCCTTTCTTCCCGTACCGGATCCCTCCCTTTTCCAGATCAAGATCATCGATTGCAGGGACACGCCCGGCTCCGTGGACCACACACCCGGCATCGAACGTCCGGGTTCCCTCCTTCATCTCGACGTGAACCTGCAATCCTTCTCCCCGCTTCTCGATACCGATGACTTTTGCGTTCGACTCGATGTCGATACCGGAACGATGCGAGGCCCGGACGAGAAGGTCGACCAGATCGGGATCGAACCCCGCCAGGGGACGGGACGTGTCGTTCAGGATGCGGACCTTCACCCCGAGCCGGGCGGCAAGGTGGGCGAACTCGAACGAGATGTAGCCCCCGCCGACAAAGATGAGGGATGAAGGGAGTTCTTCCAGTTCCAGAAACCGGTCGCTCGTCGTCAGCAATTCCTCCCCTTCGATGCCGAGCGGAGTCGGCTTTGCTCCGGCGGCGATCACGATCTTCTTTCCCGAAAGCCGCTCCCCCTCCACCTCGATCGTCCGCTCTCCCACGAAGCGGGCCCGGCCGTAAAAGGCATCGATCCCCTCCTCCCGATACTTCTCTTCGGTCCTCTGCGGAATATCCTCGACGAACGTTCGCTTGAAATCCATCAGCTCCTTCCAGTCGATCTTCAGTCCTGCCGGGTCGATCCCCCGTCCCTGCATCCGCCGGGCCTCGTGCAATACCCGGGCCGCATCGACCAGCACCTTTTTCGGATCGCACCCCCGCTGCGCACAGGTTCCGCCGAACGGCCGGGAATCGATAATCGCGACCTTCCATCCCTCCTTCCGGCAAATCGAAGCCGCAGCCGAGGCGGCACCCGTGCCGATGACGATCAGATCGTAATTCATTCCTTCTTTCTCCCTGTGAATGATCTCTTCCCTCCGAAACACAGGCCGCGTGTGATTGGTTCACAGCGAACATGCGACGAAGCGGAACAAACGGACCGGGGGCTGCAGGTTGGTCGTCCCCCCTCAATGTGATAGTTTTGCCTTTTATAGAGGTCGCGGTTCAAATGGGATGGGAATGGATGGTCTCTGAAGAGAGATCATCCGTGAGAGAATAACCACCAAAACACCAAGAGCACAAAGAATCACCAAGGGGTATTCCTTCTCCACTATCATACTTCACACGCCGACTCTATAATAAATTCAGAAGAGGGAAACAGGCGAGGAATAGAACAGATATTACTGCCATCATGCCGAACGAACGCAAAGAGATTTTCAGAACGGATTCGGGGATTGAGATCCCCCCTTACCTCCTTCCGGAAGAGGGATGCGGAGATGAGGAGAGACCGGGAGAATATCCCTTCACCCGTGGTCCTTATCCGACGATGTACCGCAGTCGCTTCTGGACGATGCGGATGTATGCCGGGTTCGGCACGGCCGAGGAGTCGAACCGGCGCTACCGCTATCTGCTGTCGCAGGGGGTGACCGGTCTGTCGGTCGCCTTCGATCTGCCGACGCAGATCGGCTACGACAGCGACCATCCGATCGCCGAGGGGGAAGTCGGCAAAGTCGGGGTGGCGATCGACTCGCTGGCCGACATCGAGACGCTGTTCGAGGGGATCAGGCTGCAGGATGTCAGCACGTCGATGACGATCAACGCGACGGCGTCGATCCTGCTGGCGCTCTACGTTGCGCGGGCGAAGAAGGAGGGGGCCGATCTTTCGAAGCTGAGCGGGACGGTGCAGAACGACATCCTGAAGGAGTATGCCGCGCGGGGGACCTACATCTACCCTCCCGGTCCGTCGATGCGACTGATCACCGATCTCTTCGCCTGGTGTTCCCGCGAGTTGCCGAGCTGGAACACGATCTCGATCAGCGGCTATCACATCCGCGAGGCCGGATCGACCGCCGCGCAGGAGATCGCCTTCACCCTCTCGAACGGCATCGCCTACACGCAGGCCGCCCTCGACGCCGGACTTGACGTGGACCGGTTCGCCTCCCGCCTCAGCTTCTTCTTCAACATCCACAACAACTTTTTTGAAGAGGCGGCCAAGCTTCGGGCCGCCCGCCGGATGTGGGCACGGATCATGAAGGAGCGGTTCGGGGCGAAGGATCCGAAGAGCATGACCCTCCGCTTCCACTCGCAGACGGCCGGCAGCACGCTGACCGCACAGCAGCCGGAGACGAACATCGTCCGCGTGACGCTCCAGGCGCTGGCCTCGGCTCTCGGCGGCACGCAGTCGCTCCACACCAACGGCTTCGACGAGGCGCTCGGTCTGCCGACCGAGAAGGCGGCCCGTCTGGCGCTGCGGACGCAGCAGGTGATCGCCCACGAATCGGGAATCGCCGACACGGTCGACCCGCTGGCCGGGAGCTACTTCGTGGAGTACATGACCGACGAACTGGAGAAGCGGGCGACCGAGTACATCGAGAAGATCGACGGACTCGGGGGAGCGGTGAAGGCGATAGAACGGGGCTACATCCAGGACGAGATCGCCCGGGCCGCCTACGAAGCGCAGAAGCGTGTCGAGGGGGGAGAGGACATCGTCGTCGGGGTCAACCGCTACCGGATGGAGGAACCACCCTTTGAGGACATCCTGACGGTCGACGACAGCCTGCGTGAGAAGCAGATGGCAAGGCTTGCCGAGGTGAAGGCCTCACGCGACAACGAACGGGTTGCCGCCTGTCTGCAGCGCCTGAAAGATGGAGCAACCGGTGAGGCGAACATGATGCCGCTGATCATCGACGCGGTGGAGGCCTACGGAACGGTGGGGGAGATCAGCGATGCGTTGCGGGGGGTATGGGGGGAGTACGGGGATTGACGAATGGGGATTTTCGATTGG
>CBFGQN010000060.1:0-11604 GCA_965650895.1 uncultured Ignavibacteria bacterium
TTGCCTCCTTCCACCAGGTTGATGCCGAACTCCCGGTCCTCACGCAGCGACTCCCCGATCAACTTCTTGTAGCGCTCTTCAAAGATGTGAAGAGGATAGGATGCCTCGGGGAAGAGGACGATATGCAGCGGAAATAACCCGATGACGTTCATAATGCGGTGTCCGGTCTCGATGGGAATCGGAAGACTTTCCAACGATTCGGGGAGACGAAACGGGGGACATTCACAGCGTGGAATGTCCCCCGTTTCCGGCACGGTTTATCCGGCAAACTTCTTGAAGCGATCGTTGATGCGACCCCAGTGAAGATTGTCGATAAAGTTGTCGATATAAGTGGCCCGTCCGGGACCATCCTTGTGATAATATGCGTGTTCGAACACGTCGCAGGGGATCAGCGGAATGCCTCCCCACATCGCACCGTAATGGTGCTCGTCGACAAGCTGGTTGATAAGGCGTCCGGAGTAGAGCTGATCCAGCACGAGTACGCCCCAGCCGGAGAGTTTTGCCGAGACGCAGGCGGCCTTGAAATCGGCCTTCCACGCATCGAACGAGCCGAAGTTTTCCTCGATGGCGGCAATCACCTCCGGTCCTTTCGACGTATCGCCGTCTCCTCCCATCACATCCCAGTAGATGTCGTGCAGCAACGCTCCGGCATGATTCCAGGTAAAGCGGCGTTTCAGTTCGCCGATGTGGGAATAGTTGCCGTTTGCGGCCGAGCGGTCGGAATCTTCCAGTTCCGACTCGATCTTGTTCATCGCGTCGACATATCCCTTGTGATGCTTGTTGTAATGCCAGTCGGCGGTTTCGGCGTCAATCACCGGCTCCAGCAGCGACCCTGCCTCCTCATCGCTGTAGGGACGTGGATTGAACTTCCATTCGTAAGCCATGTAAAACTCTCCTGTATGCTTTTATTGATGAAAAGGATTTCGAGACTCTAAAGGTAGAGGAACTACATGAAAAAACAAACCGGGACGATTGCTATAACAATCGTCCCGGTCGAGAAGTTCACAGAAGATAATATGGCCGTATGGCTCAGCGGACGACCTGGAAGGTGCCGACACGGGCCTCGGTTGATCCTGAGATCCGGTAATGGTAGACTCCCGGTGCCAGATCGGCTGTGTTGATCCGCAGTGATTCGCCTGTAACGTCCGATCCCTCGAACGAACGGACGACCGCACCGGTAATCGAATAGATCTCCACGCTCTCCGCATCGGCAACTGCCCTGAGCGGAATCGTCAGATCGGAGATTGTCGGATTCGGATAGGGGAGGAGCGTCGGCTCGGCAATGACCGGAACGCTGCTTGCATCCGATGCCGTGACGCTCATTTCCACCTGACCCGCCTCACCGCCGCCGAAACCTTCGGTAATAACCTTCAGAACGAAGTGGCCCTCTGTCTCCGGAACATTGCCGGCGTAGACGGTAAACTTGATTTTGTGCTCTTCACCTACACCCAGTTCGTAGCTGTTCGTCCGGCTCTCCGCTGCCTGGTAGCAGAAGTCTTCCATGCAGATGGTTGAAAACCAGTTCTCATCCGGCAAGTTGTTTGTGCTGCGTACGACATGGAACGTTTCGGTCGCCAGCCCCATGTTCTTGACGGTGATGTGGTACTCATACCACTTGCCCGGCTTGACGACGACGTCGGCTTCATCGTTGAGCTGCATGGTTACCTGTGCCGAGAGGGGACCGGCGGCCAGGATAACCATCGCCGCAGCAACGATCCCACTGAAAAAAATGATTGATTTCTTTGTCATGATGAACCTTATCCGAATATGCTTGAAACGATTATTACCTTCTCTGTTTGTGAACTTGCGAGGGAGATCGAAACGGAACACGATACCGGCTCGGAAAAATCCCGAACCGGTATCGTGTCCACTTCTGACCTGCCTTCCGATTAACGAACGATCGTTAACGTCCGGCTGACCTTCTACTCGCCCGACTTGAGGACAAGGAGATACTTGCCGCTCTCAAGAGCCGAAACGTCGGCGTCGATCTGCCGCATGCCTGCCTCCAGGCGCCCCTCGAAGAGGGTTGCGACCTTCTCACCGCCGATCGTGAAGATCTCCAGCGTCGTCTGGCTGCCGACCGGAATCGAAACGTCGATCCGTGCAACGCTCGAGGCCGGGTTCGGCGTGATGCTCCGCATGCTCAGGCCGCCGACCTCACCCGGTACCGCAACGCTGCTGGTGCGGGTGCTGGCGGCGTAGGTCTGGTCTGCAACGAAGTCGCCCGGACCCTGCACCACAAGCCGTACCGTACCGTTCTCACCAACCTCGGAGGCTGCACTGGTAATCTTCAGATAGAAGGTGTGCGTGCCGTCGCCGGGGATGGTGTAGACAACGTTTCCTGCATCATCACAGTCGTTCGGACCGGTGCAGATTTCGCTTGTCCAGCCGTTCGGCAGATTCTGTGCTGCGCGGTTGATCGTGATCTGAGCCGGTTCGCTCCGGTTATTCGTGATCATGAAGCTGTAGGTAGCGCTCTCGCCGGAGAGGAATTCCTTCGAGGTCGTTCCCCAATCGACGGCGATCGACGGACCGCTGACGGAGCCTTCGGTCAGCTCCTGCTTGTGAGCTCCCAGAATCGGTCCGAGAGCGCTTCCGTTGTTGACGTGGACCAGGAAAACGATGTGGCAGTTCTCGGGCGTGACCGGCACGCTCGACAGATCGCCGCTCGAGGTCGGTGTCGTGAATTCGGGAACAGTGAATTTCACCGGAACGGTGATCGAAGTTCCCGGCTTCATCAGCGAATTGTTGTCGACGGTCGATCCTGCCGGTGCGTTCAGGGCCTGTCCCATGTTGTTCGGCCAGAAGTGACGCGTTACGTTCTCGTGCTCAATGACCGCTTCCGGTTTATCCGAATAGGCCTGCTTGTACTCATATCCGTCTTCGGTAACAATTGCCGTCAGACGAAGCGAGGCGTTTCCTCCCCAGGCAATGGGAGTTGCGGTCGTTATAGTAACCATCGCATCAACCTCGCGGGTCTGCGGATCATACGAGTATGAATCCACCTCAACCGCAGCCATGGCGTTCGGCTGCGTGGCGAAGACCTGTGCCGCTGCGGCGGCCCAGACGTTGGCTCCGAGCTGTTTGCTTCCATCCCAGGTCCAGCGCATGATCGCACCGGTAGGATAGGCATTCAGTTCAAGCATGTTGTTCAGGCTCTCTCCCTGCGTGATCGAGAACGGATCGTAGCGATTGCCCCCCTTGTCGTGGTAGCTGAGGACGATAACCCGCTCGCCGTATGTGCTCTCCAGGTTTTCCACTGCCGGAATGCCGGCGGTTCCGCACGGAGGGCACCATGTGCCGTGTGCTTCCTCAAGAACGACCGTTGTCGGCTTGACGATCAGATCACTGGAGACCCAGACGTCGATGTTGACCGGAACATCGGTGTTGTTTGCATCATTGGTTGTGATCGTACCCGTAACTTCATAACGACCGTCTGCAAGACCGGTGGCATTGACCGATGCAACCAGAGTGCCGGCCTGACTCGGATTTACCGTGATGCTGTTTCCGGTCACCCACGGGGTTCCCTGAATACTGAGTTCCGCCGAAAGGCTGGCAACACCGAGGTTGGCAACCGGAATATTGAGATTCCGCTGATCGCCCGGACGCATGGCAATGTGGAAGTTCACTTCGCCGATGCTGGCAACCGGTACGGCTTCTCCGGACTCTGCTTTCAATACTTCCGTGGTCCCTTCGCCGCCAATCAGATACGGAGTCGTGCCGTCGCCGGCCATGCGAGCGCCGGTACGCTGCGAGGGAAGCTGGTAGAAGGCCGTCCACGTGTTGGTTGCATCATCATAGACATACGCTCCGCGGAAGTCGTCGCTGTTCGACGCCCCTGCGGCAATGAACGGCTTCCCGTCCAGTTGACCCATCACCGCACCGTTCATAAGGCTCGGCGGTGCGGCAATCGGAGTCCACGTGATGGACGTTCCACTCACAGTCCCTTTGAATGCCTTGTTTGCGTAGACAAGCTGGTTGTTGACAACTTCTACACCGCTGGAGAGATAAATCGTGTTACCGATAACGGTTGCCGCCTGGTTCGCACCGACGTAGGGTGCTCCTCCCTGTACTTCCGTCCAGGTGCCGTTCGAGTAGACCAGTGCATTGCCGGTATAGTAGAGAGTCGTCCCCTGAAGGAACTGTCCTCCGAGAACAAAGATTTTTCCGTCAACCGCTACTGCCGCACCACTGTATGCCGAGCGTGGCATTGCCGTCTCCTGACTGAAGTTGTTGCCGACCGGGTCATAGGACGTTACGGTGTTGGTGTAACTGGCGACCTGGTTCGAAGGGCCGACAAGTCCGCCGATCTGATAGATCTTGCCGTTGAGCACGGCGGACATATGCTGATATCTTCCCTGGAGCATATTCGCTCCGGCCTGCCATGTATTGGCGGCGACATTATAGATGTACGTGGCGTTGCTGAGAGTTGTGCTGCTGTTGGTAATGCCGCCGAAGGTATAGATCTTGCCGTCGTGATAGTCGGCTGTGAAGCCCCAGTAATCACCTGTAGCCGGGACCGGCATCACCGGGGTCCACTGTGCCTGTGCAACGCCGGCACAGAACAGCAGGAAGGCTGCCAGCGTACCGACGGTGCGGGATAGTAGTTTGTGGAAAACGTTCATTGAAGAACTCCAATGTTTGTGAATAAGGAGAAGAACTGAAAAATTCCTATCGTGTAAAATCTACGATATATAACACAAGACAACACCGGGATAATTCCCGGTTTTCTCAGGATAATTGCCGGAAACGGAAGGGAAAGGGACGCTCCGGAACCCGGGGGTTGGTACTGCGCCTCCAAAGAACACCCAAGTTGACCGAATGTTACCACTCTTGCGGCAAGATTGCAAGAAAAATGTGCGGAATCAAGGTCTGCAGGTTCTCCTCGGTAGTAGTTGCGAAAAAAATCCCCGACCTCTTCGACGAGATCGGGGATCAAGAGTTCCTTGAAAGCTTCGACGGGAAATATTGATGGCTTACACCCCGAAGCTCGACCCGCACCCGCAGGTCTTCGTCGCGTTCGGGTTGTTGAAGGTGAAGCCCCGCCCGTTCAGTCCGTCCGAGAAGTCGATTTCGCATCCCATCAGGTAGAAGAGGCTTTTTTTGTCCACGTAAAGGTTGACGCCGTCGAACTCCAGCACTTTGTCCCCCTCACGTTTCTCGCCGTCGAAGGCGAGGGAATAGGTCAATCCCGAACAACCCCCACCCTTGACGCCGACGCGGAGTCCGTAATCCTCGGGGATGTCGTTCCCCTCACGAATTTTCCGGATCTCGGTCAACGCCTTCTCGCTGACGTTCAGCGGCGTTTCAAATGCCGTTTCCTGATTCTGATCGACGAGTACTTCCGCCATGTCGGATCACTCCTTGTTCTGTATGTTGATGTTCTCTGTTGATGCAGTGTCAGGCGAGGGATTCTTGCGAACCTCCCGCATTCACGTTGCTTTTGAGGGAAATGCCTCACCAGTGACGAACCGGGGGCCTCTCTGTTGTCGACGTCCCCTTTCGTGACAGACAAACATACGAAACCGATCCGAGATCGTTATTTTTGCCGCGATGACTACACAAAACGGGGAACATCGGCCGGATTCCGGCGACTATCTGCTGATCGGCCTGACCGGATCGATCGGCGCCGGCAAATCGCTTGTGGCCGATTATTTCCGCGAAGCCGGAATCCCGGTCCTGAGCGCGGATGCCGTCGCCAAGGAACTGATGCGGGAGGATCCCGGGATGCGCTCGGCAATCATCGCCGAGTTCGGGGACGATATCTACATCGACGGGGAACTGAACCGCAAACGACTGGCCGATCTTGTTTTCAACGACAGGGAACGACTCGAACGCCTGAACGAGATCGTCCACCCGAGAACCATTGCCGAGCAGGGAGTCCGGGCGAAGAGGTTGATCGATCAGGGAAACCGGATCGTCGCCTGCGAGGCGGCCCTGATCTTCGAGTCGGGAGGAGAGGAGCGCTTCGACTATATTGTTGTGGTCGATGCCGATCCGGAGATACGGTACCGACGGGGAGCCGAACGGGACGATGTCTCCCCTGAGGAGATTCGCAGACGGGACGAGATGCAGATGCCGGCCGCAGAAAAAGTCAAGCAGGCCGATTTTGTGATCACGAATAATGGAAGCCGCGAAGACTTGAAGCGGAACACGGACGTTATCATTGACCTTCTGAAGGTTCTTCCTCCGCGCCACTCGCTGGATGCGTGGGATGATGAACTGGAAGAGGAATGAGCATATACATTGCAGTAGATAGCAGTACCAGAGTTATAGAGATAGACCGACATGACCGAAGGATCGACTCTCGCAGATTCATTCCCGAAGCGCGACGACGCGCGTGTAGAGGGAGGTCGGGGTTGATGTTGAACGGACAGATCAGACAAGAAAGGACATGAACAAGATGACACCGGAAACACCGAAGGAAAAACAGGTGTACGTGGAGACCTACGGCTGCCAGATGAACGTCGCCGACACGGAGATTGTCCTGTCGGTGCTGAACAAGGATGGATTCGCTCCGACCGATCAGATTGAGGGGGCCGATCTCATCCTGCTGAACACCTGCTCGATCAGGGATAACGCCGAACAGCGTATCCACCACAGGCTGGCCAATATCGCGCACCATAAAAAACGGAATCCTGACCTGGTTGTCGGTCTGCTGGGCTGCATGGCCGAACGAATGCGGAAAGATCTGCTGACCGGGGAGTCAATCGTCGATATCGTCGTCGGTCCCGACCAGTACCGGGTTCTTCCCGAACTGGTGAGCGAGGCGCGACACGGCGAGAAGGGACTGGCCGTGAAGCTCTCCCGTGTGGAGACCTACGACGACATCACGCCGATGCGGACCGAGGGACTCTCGGCCTGGATATCGGTGATGCGGGGGTGCGACAAGTTCTGCACCTTCTGCGTTGTTCCATTCACGCGCGGACGTGAGCGGAGCCGGTCGCTGACCTCGATTGTTGACGAGGTGAAGTATCTGAGCGATCACGGTTTCCGCGAGGTGACGCTTCTGGGGCAGAACGTGAACAGCTACCGATGGGAGGGGCAGGACTTTGCCGATCTGCTGGCCGCCGCCGCTGCGGTCGATCCGCTGCTTCGCATTCGCTACACGACCTCTCACCCGCAGGATATGTCCGACAAGCTGATCGAGACGATGGCTGCGTGGGAGAACATCTGCAACTACATCCACCTTCCGGTACAGTCCGGATCGAACCGGGTTCTGGAACTGATGAACCGGACCTATACGATCGATCACTATATGGAGCGGATAGAAAAGATCCGCGAAGTGATACCCGGCGCCGCTCTGTCGACCGATATCATCGCCGGTTTCCCGACCGAGACCGAAGAGGATCACCGCAAGACGCTCGAGGTGATGGAACGGGTCGGCTACGACGGCGCCTACATGTTCAAGTACTCGCCGCGTGAACGGACAAAAGCCTGGGCGATGGGGAACGACGTGCCGGAGGATGTGAAGACCCGGCGGCTGCAGGAGATTATTGAAGTGCAGAACGGTATATCGGCCCGCAAAAACGAGGCCCATATCGGCAAAACGTTCGAGGTGCTGGTGGAGGGACCGAGCAAGCGGGATCCTTCCGAGTGGAAGGGGCGGACGAGGGAAAATCATGTCGTCATCTTCCCGAAATCGGATGTTGACGCCGGAGAGTACATTCGCGTGAAGATTAACCGTGCCACCTCGGCCACGCTCTTCGGGGCGGAGGTGGATTCGGAGGGGAGACCGAAAGTCATTCCTCTGGAACTGGTGGTCGCATAAAGGTATCTGAAGTATATCAACGGAAAATATGAAGACACAACTATCCGCTCCTGCGGAACTGAAGAATAAAGATCGACGGCATGCAATGATCCGTTCCCTGAGCGGCCTGGCCGCCCTGATGCTGCTGATTCTCTGTTCGACACAGGCGACTGTTGCGCAGAACTTCGAACAGCAGGCGATGGACATTCTCAAGCTGTATGAAAAGGGACAGAAGGATACCGCTTACTGGCTGGTGGAGCCTTTGAAGCGAAATGCCCGCTTTGTTCCGGCCGCTCTCTACGTCCGGGCACAGATGACTCCGGACGACCGGGCATTGAATCTTTACCGGGAGGTTATTGCCCTGGAACCGGAGGGAGCCTGGGCTGATGAAGCGGCCTATCAACTTGTGCGGCGATACGTCGAGAAGCGGGATTCACTTGCCTCCTGGACCTGGTACAATATGCTGAAGAAGACCTATCCGCAATCCCCCTATGTCTCCCGCGCCCTGACGGTGCTGGAGGAGGTGGACCGATGGGAAATCGCACTGGAAGATGAAGAGCTTGCCGATGATTCCGGCAGTGAGGGGAATGATGTGGTGGAGGAAAGTGAGGTCGTTGAAGAGGAGGAGGGAGCGTTCAAGGGATATGCGTTGCAGGTGGGACTCTTCCCGACCGAAGAGGGGGCCGAGCGGCGGGCAAAGGAGCTTCGGGCAAAGGGGTTGACTCCGGTGGTTTTTCCGAAAGACGTCAACGGCAAGACGCAATATGCTGTTGTGGTCGGTCCATACAAGTCGCGAGAGGATGCGGCCAAAGTGAAGCCCGACATTGTCAAGGCCTGCGATTGCGGCGCATTTACCGTCCTTGTTGAATAACTCTTGCCCTCTATCCATCCATATCGGAACCAGTCCGGATGAACATCATTCTGCACGGCACCGGAGCGGGAACTCCGTCGGGGAACAGAGGGGCAAGTGCGGCAACCGTCGCCTTTGACGGCGGAAGCCTTCTGCTGATCGATGCCGGTGAGGGATGTTCGCGGAGTATGATGCGTGACGGACGGAATCTGAACGATGTCGCCGTCGTTGCCGTCAGCCACATGCACGCCGATCACTGGGCCGGACTGCCCAATCTGGTAATGGGATGGAGCATCGGTCAGCGACACGATCCGGTCGATATCTACCTTCCTCCCCGTTCGCTGAACTTCTTCCGTTCAGCCCTTTCCAGTTCACTGATGCTTGAAACCCGTCTCCCCTTCGAACTCCGCATGCAGGAGTTGAAGACCATCCCGTTGTCTGACGAGTGGCGGCTTCGTCCCTTCCGGACAAGCCATCTGGATAAATATGCCGAACAGGCCGAGGCCAAGTCGCTCCCTTTCCCTGCGTTCGGTTTTGTGCTCGAGAGGGAAGGGCGGAAGATTGTCTTCAGTCAGGACCTCGGTTCGGAGGCTGATCTGGAGCCGGAACTTGAAGGGACGGAACTCCTTATCTGCGAGGCCGCTCATGTTGATCTCCGCCGGACACTGGAACTGGCCCGGGAGGCGGGCGTCTCCAGGCTTGTCTTCACACACGTTCCCCCCGAACGGGAGTCAGGATTCGAGTCGCTTGGCCGGGAGGGATCGGTGGAGTGGAGCGTTGCCGAAGAGGGAGTCCGTATTCCATTGTGAGTTCTCGCCGATGTCCGTATGGTGCTTCGACAGAGGAACATACGGTGACTTCGCACGGACGAAAGGGAACTTGCCGTTCCGGCGTCTGTTCCCCCGTTATCTCCGGGGGAGGCGCGCCGCATTACTGAAGTTATGAGCATGAAGAGACAGAAGGAATATCCCGACACCGACAGGCGATCATCAATGCGATCGGTCCTCTCGGTTCTGTGTGCCCTGTTTCTGATGTCTCTGATTCCCCTTCAGGCGCAGCCTGAAGAGTCCCACTCTTCCTGGATTGTCCTCCTTTCATCTGCCGAAGACGCCAAAAGCTTCTCCGAAGAGGTGATTCGCCTCGGAATGCAAAAGGAGGCGGTTGTCGCCGCCCGGTCCCTTTTTCCTTCCGGAGGGGGTGAGCGAACCCTTCTTGCCGGTTCTCGCCTGGATCGATATGTCGTCGTCGACTGGACCGGAGAGGGTTCTCCTGTTCCGGTCATCGGAGGGATGCCGGAGGTCGAGGGAATCTATCCGAACCATACCTATCACATCAATGCGGAGGAACCGAACGATTCTCTCTTCGGCGAACAGTGGGGCTTCCTGCGCATCGGAGGACTGGAAGCGTGGGATATTACCAGAGGAGAGTCGACGGTTCTGATCGGGGTCATCGACACCGGCATCGAGTGGGAACATGACGATCTGCGGGATGCTCTCTGGATCAATCCGGCCGAAGATCGCAACGGCAACGGACGGTTCGAACCCTGGTCGTTCGGGGAGAGCAGAGAGGGAGTCTTCGGCGATCTCGACGGCGTCGATCAGGACGGTAACGGCTATCCGGACGATGTGATCGGGTTCGATATGGTCGATCAGAACATCCCGAATTTCGGCGACTGGAACGGGCGGGACGGAGTCCCGTTCGATGAGCAGGGACACGGGACAAACGTTGCAGGAGTGATCGGTGCGGTTCCGAACAACCGGATCGGTATCGCCGGCATCGCGCCGGACTGTCGTCTGGTAACGATCAGGGCGTTTGATGCAACCGGAGACGGACAGGATGATGACATCGCCGCCGCTATCGTCTACGCCGCTGCGATCGGCGTCGACGTGCTGAACATGAGCTTCGGCGACACCTACCGGTCGCCTCTGCTGGCCGATGCGGTCCGCTTCGCCCGTGAGCGGGGCGTCGTCATGGTCTCCTCAAGCGGCAACGACGGCGTCCCCGACCCGCACTATCCGTCCGGATTTGACGAGGTGATCTCCGTCGGCGCGACAACCGACCGTGATCTCCTTTCCTTTTTCAGCGCCTATGGTTCCCAGCTTTCGCTGACCGCCCCCGGCGAGGGGATCGTCACGACCAATCCGGGGAACGGCTACAAGAGCGTCAACGGAACTTCCTTTTCCGCTCCGTACGTTGCCGGGGTCGCCGCGCTGTTGCGGTCGATCCGTCCCGACTGGACGAGCGAGGAGATCCGCGGAGTGCTGGAACTGTCGGCGGAGGATCTGGGACCGGAAGGATGGGATGAGGATTTCGGTGCAGGACTTCTGGATGCGGAGGCTGCTCTGAGCTGGCCCGGTCCGGTCCTTCTGGAAATCGCTTCTCCCCGCATTGATGAGGGGGCCGCCGTCGACACGACAATTGCCGTCATCGGCTCGGTGATCGCCCCCTTCCTCGAATCCTGGAGCCTGCAGATCGGATCGGGAGAACTTCCCGAAGAGTGGAACGTGCTGAGTGAGGGGGATGAGGGAGAAATCCGCGAAACGCTCGGCGCCTTCTCTACGGTCGGATTGGCCGAGGGACGCCACACGATCCGGCTGCAACTGAAGTTGACCGACGGACGGTCGTTCGAGCGGCGCGTCCGTTTTTATCACGACCGGACGCCGCCGGTTCTGCTGGACTCGAACATCAGGAACGTCTGGCTCTACGACCGGCGCGCTCTCGGCGTGACGCTCCGGACCGACGACCGGACGCGGGGCGTGCTGCTGCTCCGTCCGAGCGGGTCGGAAGAACCGTATCGCACATACGAACTTGAAGCCGAGCGGACCGGACTGGTGCGAACGCATTTCCGGTTCATCACCAAAGATGAGATGATTCCCGGCATCCCGTACGACATGTACATCCTTCTGATCAACGCCGCCGGGGGCGTCACGTCCGTTGCCGACTCATCGAATCCTCTCCTTGTGCGGTTGCGCGACGAATCCTTTCCCGTCACCACGATGGAACG
>CBFGQN010000061.1:0-11493 GCA_965650895.1 uncultured Ignavibacteria bacterium
GAAGGAACTGACCGATTTCTGCAATGATGTCGCCCGGCGTCTCGGGATGGAGGGACTGGAGTTTCGCGAGGGGGACATCCGGGACTATACGCCGGAGCGGATCGACGTGATGATCGCCCTCCACGCCTGCGACACGGCCACCGACCTGGCAATGCACAAAGGGATCTCCGCCGGCGCCGACATCATCATGTGCGCCCCCTGCTGCCACAAGGAAGTTCGTCCGCAAATCGAGATGCCGGCCGTTCTTCGTCCGATGCTCCGACACGGCGTCCATCTCGGACAGGAGGCCGATATGGTGACCGACACGCTCCGGACGTTGTTGCTGGAGGCTTCCGGGTACGGAACCTCTCTCTTCGAGTTCGTGTCGCTTGAACATACGAGCAAGAACAAGATGATCCTGGGAGTGAAGCGGTCGGATCCGGCGGAGCGTGAGAAGGTGATGGAGCAGATTGATCGGATCAAGGAGTTCTACGGGGTTCGGGAGCAGATGCTGGAGAAGTTGTTGAAAGAAGGATGAACATGTCCGGACTCCGGAGCGATGTAAAGAACGAGACCCCGGGAGAACTTACTATCGATCGCGGCGAACACGAAGACCATGAAGAAGCACGAAAGTATGAACACCACATTCACCATCCCGCTCGAACGGCTTGAAGACGGAATGCGGCACCATGTACTGGTGATCCCGGACGAAACGGCCGATAAGTTCAGGAAGAAGAAGATCAAACGGGTGATCGTCCGGATCAACGGAATCGAGTACCGTCGCGCCATCCAGCGGAAGAAGGACGGACGGCACATCATCGTGCTCGGTCAGGACATTCTGAAGGAGTGCGGCCTGAAGCTCGGCCGCGATGTGACCGCAACGATGCGTCCGGACGACGACCCGGATCACGTGGAGACCGGGGAGGAGCTTGCGGAAGTGCTGGCGCAGGATGATGAGGCGCGGGCGAGATGGGAGACGTTCTCGATCGGCAAGAGAAGATCGCTCGCCCTCTACGTCACCCTGGCAAAGCGAACCGACACGCGCATCAAACGTGCGCTGGAACTGGCAGAGAAGATCAGGACGAATACGCTCTACGGCGACGGGTAAAAACACCCCGGGCAGGCGAACCTCTTCAGGGTGCGCTGACGAGGGAAGTCGAGAGAATAAAGTTCGGCAATCAGATCAAGTGAAGCCGGGAGTGCATGAAAGCTCCGTTGCTCGTCCCGGCGCAGGCTGAAGCCGGAGGTCCGCTGCGGCGGGACATGAACCTACCGTTCGATCAGATCGGTCTCCCTCACCTCCCCGTCCGCAATCCTGAACGTCTTTACTTCCCCCCCCCGCATCTTCACATTCCATTCCGCATTCAGCATAGACAGGCGGATCGTCCCCTCGGTCTCCTTCCCCTCCGTCTCGAACAACCGGACGATCCATCCGTTTCCGTCTTCGGCTCTCTTCAACACCGGCATCGTGATGTTCGGAACGGAAATCTCCACTCCCCGGAACGCTCGCGGAAGCGGAAGCGATCCTCCGTCATGCTCCGATTCCAGCGAGAGAAGAAGAGGCCCGTTCAGCAAGGCCGCATCATTCGCAAGAAGCGTCCGGAAATCCTCGTCGGCAAAGGGACGGAGCACGTAGCTGAATTCAACCTCTCCCATATCGATGTAGCGCACGTCTTCGTTCGGACCGATCGTGTGAGGATCATGCGTGGCGAAAGAGGGGGAACGAAGCAGCGTCGGCAGAAGATTCCCTCCGTCGGCGCTGTAGCCGTGGGTCAACGTGTCGGCAAAGCCGAGTCCGGCCCTTCGTCCGCCGATGTCGCCGACGATCCCCTTCCACGCGCCGCCGGGCCGCTCGGTTCCGTCACACGGTTTTTCCACCACGGCATAGGCCCCCTGCACAACCGTCTGCGGATGTGCGAGCGTCGTCGGGAAGCAGAGCTTCAGCATGGTCCGGGGTTCGCCGTGGAAGATTCTGATCCGGACCGAAAGGAAGGGTGAACCGGCAGACAGCGTGAAGTCCTGCTGAATTCTCGAACTTCCCCACCGGCTCGTCGTCCGGATGGTGGCGTGTACCGGACCATTGACAACCAGCCGGACCCCGGCCCGGTCGAACCGGCCGATCACCTTGTCGAACCGCGTGACGCCATGTCCCCAGGTATCGGTCAGGTCCTCGATCACCACCGGCATTCCCCCTTCTCCTTCGATCAGATCGAGTCCGCTCTCCTTATGGTGAAGCCGGACGATCGCTCCGCTCTCCGGCGAAAACCGGATGAGCAGATGTTCGTTCTCCAGCGTCGTATCGTCGGCTGCAATCAATCCTTTCGCCCCGGCAAACCGGCTCTTCTCGCCATAACGAACGCTCCAGCAACGCCACCCCATCGCCGGAACCTGCGCGCGGAACGTCCCGCCGATCCGGTCCTTTCCGATCTTCCCGCTCGGAAACGTCTCGCCGACCGGCACCTCGCTTCCCTCATCATCAAGCAGACGAAGATCGACCGGCTGCGACCAGAGTTCCTTGTCGATATCGTGCCAGAGTTCGAACGTCACCGGCCCGTCGAAATCGAACGAGTGGGGATTGATCAGAAGAAGCGTCCCTCCCTCTCCTCTGGTGTCAACCCGTCCGGCAATGCTTCTGACGGCGCGGCGGGTCGCCCGGTCGGCAATGGCAAGACTTTCACCGTAAAGATGAACGGCATCCTCCAACGCCTCCGGAATCGCAACGCCGCAGAGGATGTCGTGGAAATGGTTGAAGCAGACGTTGTGCCAGGCGGAAGTCAGAGGCGAAGAATCGGGAGTCGGGGATCGGTCCGCCGCGGCGGAGGGAGTCGGGAGAGCCGATATGGCTTCGAGGATTTCCGCACGGATCAGTTCGTGTTCCGCGCGACGGTTCAGTCGCTTGATCGTGGAGTGGACCGAATAGCAACCGGGGGAGTTCATCTGCAGATCATCCCGCCACTCCGGTATCACCCGTCCATCTTCCGCACGAACATTGTTGAAGAACTCATCGAGTCTTCCGAACCGGGTCGTCGGCATTGCAGAATCCGCATCGATTGCAAGGATATCGGCAATGTGCTCTTTCGTCGGTCCGCCACCATGATTTCCCACACCGTAGAACAACGCCCATTCGGAACCGAACTCCAGCAAGTGCCGTTGATCGGCCGCCAGATCGGATGGAGCGTCGAGGGCGTTCATCAGATCACACACCTTCTTCGGAACCGAAGTCCGGTACATGTTATAGTGAAAGGGGATGCGGTAGGCCGTAACTGACGAGCCGTCGGGTGAACGCCAGAGAAAGAGAGGAGCCGGAAGCTCCCGTTCGGTCGGATCGGGTCGGCAGAAGATGTAGGCGTCGAGTCCCGATCCCGCCAGAAGTTGCGGCAGACCGGCGTTGTGACCGAAAGCGTCCGGACTGTAGCCGACGGTAGCCGGACATCCGAACTTCCCGATGAAATAGCGTTGACCGAGCAGTCCCTGGCGGACGAAACCCTCACCCGACGGGAGATTGCAATCGGCCTGCGTCCACCACCCGCCGACGACTTCCCACCGGCCTTCGGCAATCCGTTCGGCGATCTTCGCGAAGAGATCGGGATCGGCTTCCTCCACCCACCGGTAGTGGGCCGCACTGCTGCACGTGAAGACCACATCGGCGTTCTCCTCCATCCTCTCCAGAGCCGAGCGGCAGGTGGCGATAAAGGCTTCCATCCCCTCCCCCCACCCCCACATCCAGGCGGGGTCGAGGTGGGCGTTGCCGATCATGCGGATCTTTGCTTCCATGCTTGTGTCCTTTTACTCCCTTAAGAATACATCACGAAGAACGGAATCACGGCTGCATATCAAACTCCTGATCGATCGCCCCGCGGACGCCGACAACCCGTCCGGCTACCCGCATCCCGAGACGGGCGGCATCTTCAGGCGACCACCCCTTCACCAGTCCGGCAAGAAATCCTCCGTTGAACGCATCTCCGGCTCCCGTCGCATCGACGACGACAGCCGGTTCCGGCGGAGGGAGTTCAAGCGGATTCCCGTTCCGAACCAGCAGACATCCCCGACCTCCACGCTTCAGCGCAACCAGGGGAACATCAATGCCGGCGAGGAAGGCTTCAAGCGGCTCCCCGGATCTGAACGCAGCGAGGTCGGACTCCGAGGGGAGGAGAAGATCGACAAAGGGAATAATCTCCCGGAACGCCTCGTCGTACTCTCCGGCTGAAGCCCAGAGGGCCGGACGGTAGTTGGTGTCGAAGGCGATCTTCGTTCTTCCGGTTTTCCGAAGTCGGGAGAGAAGTTCGATCAGACGTTCCCTCCCCTTCAGCACTGCAAGGGTAATACCGCTGAAAAGGAGCCAGGAAGCCCGGGTGCAATAACGGAAAAGATTGTCGGGGTCACAACGAAGCAACGTCATGGTCGCCGCCGAATCCTTTCGCCAGAAATGGAACGTGTACTCCCCTTCCCCGTCCAGCTCGATCGCATAAAGTCCGTTGTTCCTCCCCGGCACCACTTCCGCCATCCCGCAATCGATTCCCTCCCCCATGATGCCGTCGCGGATCATCGGCGTGAAGAGATCGTCGCCGAACGAGGTAACGAATCCGGTTCGCATCCCGAGCCGCCCCCCGTAAAAGAGAGCATTCACCATGTCTCCGGCCCACGCCGCCCGGTACCGTCCGTCCGGCTCACGACTCAACTCGACCAGACATTCACCGATCGAGATGATGTCCGGCATCGTTTCCTGTTCGTTCATGGAACGGAAGATATTTCCTTTTCTTCAGATGAAGTTCCCTCTTTCACAGACTACATATATGCAGGTATATGCAGGTCTGTCCGACAAGACGGATCTCTTTATCTCCGGAAAATCAAAAAGTAGTACAGATGTAGTACGGGATGGAGCCGGCGAACATGGTAGATTGTGCCTGTTGAAAGACAACGACAACCGGAAAGACAAGGGCGCTCCATGCAAGACGGATATTTGGCGGTTGACGCCCGAATGCCGATGTTTTCCGGTGAACGCAACAGTATAATTCCCTGACCAATCAATAACGGAAGCATTCCCATGGCCAAGAATCTTGCCGAGAAAGTTCATCAAGTCGTTGACCGGGTTCTCAGAGAACCGGAGTTTGCAGCCGAGATCAAGAGGGCGGCGGTGGCGGCGATTTCGGGAGGGGCCGGAAGCCAGGCCTGGAAAGATTACTTCGAACATTTCGCATCGACCCCCGGAGAGCTGGCCGATCTCGGCGTTGACGACGCGACCGCATGTACCTGCGGCAGCAACACCTACATGACCCTCTCCAGCCTCGTGACGCCGGTCCCGACATGCTGCGCCACGACGACGACAACAACAACAAGCGGAAATTACTTCGGTGGATAGGATTGCTCGCGAGCAGTAGTGTGTCCGCCTTTGTTTTCACGACAGCGATCTGTGATATATCCGGAATATGACAGTGAAGCTGTGTACTAGTCAGATAATCCAATCTATCAGGAGATCATTATGTCATCGAACCTTCCAGATTCGATTCACGCGACCGTGGGACGGGTCCTGAGCGACCCCGATTACGCCGAACAGGTAAAGAAAGACGGTATGGCCGCACTGAAGGCCGGACCGGAGAGCCAGGAGTGGGAGACCTACTTCAACCACTTCGCTTCGTCTCCGGGCGAGCTCTCGACGCTCGGCGCGGCAAACGCCAGCTCGTGCACGTGCAACAGCGCAACGTGGACGACCCTGTCGACCGTCGTGACGCCTGTTCCGACATGCTGCGGCGCAACGACGACGACGACGACCTCAGGGGGATAAGACCGGTGAATCGGACCGACTGAAGGACGGGTGCCGGTGCTGTCGGCGTCGGCACTCCGTTCTTTCTCTCACCCTCTCCGATATTCGGCGAATCTCCGCTACGGATCCCGCGAACTCCATGCAAAAATTTTTCGGGTCTACTTTTCTACTACTGCAATGATGATAAACGGATCGAAAGAACGACCGCAGATACGATCGCTTCAGGAACTGGAGGCGGAGTGGAGCGTCATTGCCGACCGGCTCCTTCCGCTGAAAGCGAAAGAGGATTCCATCTGGCGATTCAGTCGCAAAATGCGGGCCGAGGAACCCTCGCAAGGATGGAAGCTGCACGTATCGGCCGGCATCCTGAACGCCACCGACATTCTGAAACTCTGCGGAGAGTATCTGCATGACCACGACATCCTGTTCAAGGCCTGCTCCTCGCTGGAGACGCTGAACAAACTCAACAGCGGAATCTTCTACGGCTTCAGTCAGATCGGCAAATACATCACGGTCTATCCACGGTCGTCGGCCGTCGCCCTCCGCGTCGCCGAAGACCTGCATCAATTGACGAAGGAATATCACGCTCCCCGCGTCCCCTACGATCTCCCTTACGCTCCGGGAAGCCCGATTCACTACCGCTACGGGGGCTTCCGCACGATCGAGGTGGTGGAACCGGACGGACAACGGGCAACGGCGATACGGGATCCGGCCGGAAAGCTCTGGACCGATCGCCGCGAACCGGGGCATGCAGTCCCGGCCTGGATCGCCAACCCCTTTCCGGTCTATCCGGAAGACACCGATCCGGCAAGTCCTCTGCGGAAAGACTTCCTCGTCTACGAAGCTCTGTCGCAACGGGGCAAGGGGGGAGTCTATAACGCCGTTGATATCCGGACGATCCCGGCACGCAAGAGTGTGCTGAAAGAGGGACGCCGATACGGCGAGATAATGATCGACGGACGGGACGGATTCGATCTGATCGCGAGTGAAGAGGAAGCGTTGCGCGACCTCCGGAAAAAAGGAGTCCCCGTTCCGGAAGTCTTTATCCGGTTCGACCTGAGCGACCACGCCTACCTTGCGCAGGAGTTTATCGAGGGATCGAACCTGATGGGTCTCTGCTCGCATCCCCGAAAAAAACTTCCGATCGCGACGGCCGACATCCTCGCGGTCCAGGTGGCCGACATGGTGGCCCGGATACACGAGGCCGGATGGGTCTGGCGCGACTGCAAGCCGCTGAACATCCTGCTGACTCCGGAGGGAGAGATCCGTCCGGTCGACTTCGAGGGAGCGGTACGGGTCGAGGAACCGAGTTTTGTAATTTGGGGGACCAAAGGATATACTCCTCCGGAACTGAAGTACGGTCCGGTCACCGGAACGAATCTGCCGGAAGATCTCTTTGCTCTCGGAGCCACGCTCCACCAGATCTACACATCGGTCGTTCCGGTCCGGCAGGAAGAGGGGAAGGAAGCCCAACCCCTGAAGCGACACCCGGTCGGAACGTTGCGCAAGGGGATCGATCCCGGGACGCGGGCGCTGATCGCCGCTCTCCTCTCCTCCGACCCAAAGAAACGTCCGACAGCCCGCGAGGCTGCCGAGAAACTGCGGAAGCGCACGAAAGAGGAGCGCGTGAAGATCGACCCGAAAGACTACGAGTACCGTCCCAGACTTCGGAAGGAAGAGAAGAAGGAGGCCCCTTCGCCGGCAATCGAGGAGATACCGGGAGCCGAACGGGTAGTACTCCACAATCCGGGACAAGGTCCGGAGAGAGTTGAAGCGATTGCGGCATGATGACCGAACAGATTTTTCACAGGAGTGTTGATGGAACCTGAACTGACCCTGGCCGAACAAATCCAGCAGACGGCCGCGCGCATTCTGCAGGATCCGATCTTTGCACGGGAGATACGGGAGGCGGCCCTGCGGGCCGTGAAATCGGGAGCGAAGAGCGAAGACTTCAAGCGGTACTTCGCCTACTTCGCCTCGACACCCGACGAACTGGCCTCGCTCGGCGACGTCGATGGCGAGGGCTGCACATGCAACAGCAACACCTGGTTCACCATCTCCAGTCTGGTCGGTCCACTCTACACCTGCTGCGCGACGACGACGACAACGACAACCTCCGGAAACTTCTTCAGTCGCTAAAGATATGGCACAACCACTTTCGAAAAAGATCCATCAGACGGCAAGTCGAATGGTAAACGATCCGGTCTTCGCAACGAAGATGCAGCGGCTGGCTCTGGAGGCGGTAAAGGGGGGGAGCAAAAGCGAAGCGTGGAGAGAATACTTCGACATGTTCGCCACAACGCCGGGGGAACTGGCAAGTCTCGGGGTGGAGTATGGAGCCAATTGCGTCTGTCAGAGCACGACGTACATGACGATCTCCAGTCTGGTCACGCCGATCCCCACCTGCTGTAATACGACCACGACAACCACGACCAGCGGGAACTATTTTGGCAGTTGAGAAGATCGATCCTCAGGTATTTCTCGACACGGCCTCGGCCATCGCAGAGAAGCTCTGCGGTTCGGCTCTGTGGGAAGAAGATCGCTGCCGGTGGATCGGACTGACGCCGGTGGAGACGCCGGGAGGGTTCGCTCATCAGGAGAAGCCGCTCGGTCCGGAACTATACTCCGGCGCTTCCGGCAACCTTTTCTTTCTGAGCCGCCTCTTTCGTCTGACGGATGATCCGCTGCTGAGGGAGACCGCCGACGGGGCCGCACGCGAGGCGATCACCCGACTCCACGAACTCCCGCTTCAGCTGCGAAGCGGCTTCTATTCCGGCTGGGTCGGCATCGCCTTCGCCCTGATCGAACTTGCCGAGTCGACCGGCAACGCCGACTGGCTTTCGGCCGGACTTCAGATGCTGAAGTCGGTCGACGGGATCGACGACGCCCTCCACCCGTCCGATGTATTGCTCGGCACCGCCGGTGCGATCCCTCCGCTGCTCAGCCTCCACCGTCGCTACCCCGAGGCCGGTCTCCTCTCCACGGCAACCCGTTGGGGAGACCACCTCCTCTCCACCGCTCATCGTCGCGACGAGGGATGGTCGTGGGAGCCTTTCGGACCCTTCAACGATCTGCACAGGGATCACCTGACCGGGTTTGCCCACGGCGTCGGCGGGATTGCCTGGGCGTTGCTTGAACTCTATGGGGCGACGGGAGAAGAGAGATACCGGGAAGGGGCCGAAGAAGGATTCCGGTACGAGCGGAAATGGTATGTACCGGAGCGGGGGAACTGGCTCGACCTTCGCTACATGCCGGGACCGGACGGCAACCTCAACACCGGGAACATCTATCAGATCCAGTGGTGCCACGGAGCAGTCGGTCTCGGATTGACGCGATTGCGGGCGTTCGAGATGCTGGGGAATTCCATCTATCGCGAAGAGGCCGAAAGGGCGATACGGACAACGATCGGGGATATGAGGAAGTACCCGAAGAACTGGCAACCGAACTTCTCCCTCTGTCACGGTCTGGCCGGGAACGCCGATCTGCTGATTGAAGGGAGCCGGATTCTCGGCGAACCGGAATTGCTGCAGGTTGCCGAGGAAGGGGGACTGCTCGGCATCGAACTCTACCGGAAGGACAACGAAGAGTGGCCGGGAGCGCTCGGCAAAAAAGAGATTCCGTCACTGATGACCGGCGTCGCCGGCACAGGACTCTTCTATCTGCGACTGTACGATCCGGAACGGACTGCGCCGATTACATTGGTCGGGAATGGTTGAATGGTTATAAGTCGGGAGAAGTTGAATAGTTGAATGGTCGGGAGTCGGAAATTGGGAGAAGTTGAATAGTTGAATGGTCAGGAGTCGGGAATTGGGAGAAGTTGAATAGTTGAATAGTCAGGAGTTGGGAGGCGTTGAATAGTTGAATGGTCGGGGGCCCTGAACTGAAAGTCAAGACAGTGTGATAGTGATTGCTCACCACTCAATGCTGCTGATTGCTCAATGCTCACTGCTGACCGCTGATTGCTCACGCAAAGAACAAAGACGCAACAGTGATTGCTCACTACTCAATGCTGCTGATTGCTCAATGCTCACTGCTGATCGCTGACTGCTCACGCAAAGAACACAAAGAGAAAAGACGCAACGCTGATAACTCCAAGCTCATGGCTCACTGCTGACCGCTCATAGCTCCCCGCTACCCCTCGACTACTTCACCTCCATCCGTCCCACCCACCAGATCATCCCGTGCCTCCCTCTTACCGAATCGGCCAGGTCCTTGTCGTGCAGAAGGATCGGTATCCCGTCGGCCCTGTTTCTGAGCCAGACGTCGTAGGTCATTTTCGGAATGGAGACCATCTCGACGATGCTTCGCTCATTGTTCCGGTCGATCAACCGGAGGATCCGGTAGGCCCCCTCGTTTTCGACGGCCTGCGGGAAGACCACTCCCGGTTGCAGATGCTGTTCGGCAAGGACGGCCAGAGGTTGAGTCTCTCCCCCCAGCCCTCCGGACTCTCCCGTTCCTCCCCCGTTCCTTACGGCGAACGTGTCGACGCTTGCCGTCCCTCCCACCTGGGCGGCCGCTTCGGTAAAGTTCTTTCCCTCGGCAATCAGACTATAGGCCAGTTCAATCCGCTTCCGCGCATCGTTCTGCGCTCCGGTATCGAACGCCTGATACTGTTGCAGCTTCGACTGCACCACGTTCGGCTTCAGGTAGACGCGGAAAAATGCGGCGGAGTCCTCGCCGAAGACGCCGACGATCCGCTGAAGGACATCGGCGGGGAAAGTGGCCCGGGCAAGAAAGCCTCTGACCTCTTCATCGGTCGGAGCCAGGCCGAGCCCCTCGGCCACCTCCAGCGCAAGGGCATCGTTGACCGCGGCGACCAGCGCAGTGTGAGGGGGAAGCGTATCTCCCCCCTGCGCAGCCTGGAGGGCCCCCCGGTAATGAAGTTCCTCCCGGGTAATCTCCACATCTCCAACCGTGGCTATGGATTCCGAAGGTGTCTCACCGCAGGCGAGGAGAGAAAAAGAGAGAACGGCGGATAGGAAACGGATCGATGTGGCAACAGACGGAATTTTCTTCATGGCGTTATGATGTTAAGCAAACAAGCACTCCCGCAGGACCAATTCGGTGATCGGCCGATGTCCCTCCTCTCCGGTACTTCCGGAAGGAGATCCGGAACAATCGAAAATAGAGGATTTTATACAGCAAACGCAAAAGGGGAGGACCGAAAAGAGTCTGTGGCTGATACAGATTACTAAATATTCATTTGCTTTCAGTCAAAGACTGACATAACTTGTCATCACTCATCACGGTGGTTTCCTCTATTCCAATTGAACTGTTCTCAATATTGCTTGCAGTAATGCCGGCCTGTACCGTCGTCTGCTGTCCACAATTTCAGGACTTCCATTGAAGAAGGATCCACTGTGTAATCCGAATACACATTTAACTTCAAACGGAGGATCCTCTCATGCCAGGTACAGTCTATGTTTTCAACGGCACTCCAAATGCCATGCTTCTGATTCTGAATAACCACATCCTGACGAGCAGTCTCGCAGGGATTCAGAAGACGACGAACTACAACCCGCAGCAGACGACCGCGCCGCGCAATCCCTCGTCAGGAGATCCCGGCAACGCGCAGTTCGGCGCCACGAACACGCTGATCGTTTCGTTCCCGAGCGGAACATCGCAGACCTATCCGGTCAACATCGACCCGAACCAGATCCAGATCGACAACGACTTGCAGCTCTACATCTTCTTAAACGTCGTGATCATGGTCATTCCGTGCGGATCGGCAAGTTCTCAGGGACAGCAGCAGG
>CBFGQN010000062.1:0-11489 GCA_965650895.1 uncultured Ignavibacteria bacterium
CGCGCCTGTCCCCAGAATACCACCAGAGAAGAAATGGAAAATCCCCGCGTGTTGAACAGATCGCTGATACGGAGCGAAAGACTGGCCCGGTCATCCAGGAACGACTGTTTCAGGGCAAGGTCGGCGCCGTGCATGGCGTCGATGCGACCGTCGGCGATGTCGAACGGGGCGCGGTAGAAGTAGGAGAACTGGACATCGAGATCGGTAAAGAGCGTCAGCGTACCGTTCATCCGACCGGACCAACTGAAGGCGTCGTTCGAAAGATCGGATTCGACATTGGAGGCATCGGTCACCACCCGATAGGCACTGAGATTGACGAAGCCGCTGAACCGCTTCCCGACCCTGTACGTTCCGACAAATTCCGCACCGTAGGAGTCGGACTCGTCGAAGTTCGCGAACGTGAGCGTGGAGACGCCGGAACTGTCGAGCGTGAAGTATCGCTCGATCTCATTGGTCGTTCGCCGGAAGTAGGGGGTAAGGCTGAGCGTTCCCCAGCCGGTGAACTGGTTGAGACTGAGCTCGACCGAATGGATATACTCGGGCAACAGGTAGGGATTGCCGGTCCGCAGGTTCAACCGGTCCTCGAACTGCGGGAACGGATTCAACTGCCGCACCCACGGACGCCGGATACGCTGGCTGTAGGACGCGCGCAGCCGTGTCTGGTCGGCCAGGCTGTAGGAGAAGGCGGCACTCGGAAAGAGACTGAAGTAATTGTTCTCGAAACTCTCGTCGGTCGTCACCAGATTGAAATCGGTCATGGCCTGCTCGGCCCGCAACCCGAGTTGAGCTTCCAGCGGACCGAAGGAGTTGGCATAGATCAGATAGAGCGAATGGAGCTGTTGATCGTAGACGAAACGATTGTTCAGATCGACATCGGGCTGGAATTCCCCGGCACTCTGATTGAATGTCTCGGAGTAGAAATCGTTGTCCACACGATTCAGCTCCCCTTTATACCCGGTCTCCAGTCGTCCCTTCTCTCCAAGAGGGCGCACATAGTCGATCTGGAAGGTTCCTTCCCGGTTCATTTCATCGGATCTGCTGTTCTGTCGCTCGACAACCGAATCGCGATCTCCCGACAGATACTCCAGAAAATCGCTCTCCTCCTCCTCGCCGTTCGTGTTATATCTGGCCTCCACCGACAGTTCGTGTCGTCCCGGCTCCTTCTTCCAGAAGTAGCCGAGCGCCAGGTCAACGCTATGCTCATCCTCGTTCTCCGGACTGAGCCGGATGGTCTGGGAAGTGGTCTCCCCGAGACTGTTCAATTCCGTATAGTTCACCTGTTCGGCATCGTCGCCGGAGCGGAGGCTGAGAAGCGAGGTGAACGAAAGCGTGTTAACGTCGTCGAGCAGATATTCAAACGTAGAGTTGAGCGAATGGGAGCGTCTGAACCGTTCCGATTCGGATGTCTGGTCCAGCGCAGTCACCGGTTCGGCAATTCTGTTCTCGCGATACATCACCCGCTCGGATTCCCGCTCGTCGTACCGGAAGCTGTAGCTGTTGTAGAGGTTCATCCGGTCCGACCTCCAGTTCAGCGACCCGGAGACGTTGTAGCTGTTGGTGGTTCCGGCACTCAGCGTAAGATTTCCGCTCAGATTATCTTCCTTCTTCTCGTTCTTCAGAACGATGTTCAGGATGCCGGCCATACCGTCCGGATCGTATTTTGCCGAGGGATTCGGGATGATCTCGATACTCTTGATATCGTTTGCGGAGAGTCCGCGAAGGAATCCGGCAAGGGCTTCACCACTGAGAGGAACCGTGCGACCATTCAGGAGGACCACCACGTTCTGGCTTCCCCGCAGACTGATGTTATCGTCGATATCGACCTCGATCTGGGGAACGTTCTTCAGGACATCGACGGCATCTCCTCCGGCGGTGACCGGCTGATCTTCCACATTGTAGATCGTCCGATCGGCACGGAACTCGATATCGGATCGTTCGGCCGTCACGGTGACCCCTTCCTGCAAATCCTCGGCCGACAGAAGTCGGATCGTTCCCAGATCAACCGCTATTCCTCCCGGCCTCACTGTGACGTTGTCCACCTGCAGATCCTGAAACCCGAGCGAACTGATCCTTGCGTAATACTGTCCGGGAGGAAGTCCCTCGATAGTAAACATTCCATCGGCTCTGCTCACCCCTCCGGTCACAAGCGAAGAGTCGCTAACCCTCCACAGTGCAACGGTCGCGCCGGGAATCGGTTCACCCGCATCATCATCGACAACCGTACCGATTACCTTTCCCTCCGCCTGAGCTCTCCCCCCGCCACCCGTTCCTCTGCCGGTCGGCTGAGCCGGAAGATCGGTTGCGATCAGGAGAAGAACAAGGAGAGGAAAGAGTCTGGTCAAAACACATCGGAACTTCAGCATCATCAATCGGTCTTCAGTCTGTCTTTGTGATAGATATCCTTGATAACGGCAGGAAGCAGGAACACGCTCAGGCGCTTCCCTGCCGGATCTGCGATGTTCAGGGTTTCCCCTCACCTGCAGAAACAAAGCAGCGGTTAGACAAGTTCACCGGATGGTTCATTCCCCTGATGCCATCGGGATTCGTTATCCGTTTTTCCTGGACGTTTCCCGCTCTGCGAATTTTCGGAAAGGTCGTGAGAATTCCGGTCACGGGAGTGTATCGAGACGTTCCGTCACCGGCTCCCCGCTCCCGGGGAAAGAGTCGTTGCCCCCTCCGTCTGTAGTCGCGGACCTGCGATCGAAGATCAGCCCTCCTTCCACTTCCCGAATTTCGGCCGACAGGGCATCGGTGTCATTCAGGATATAGACGGCAACGTTGCCGAGGAAGGCAAAATCGTTCCCGACCGTCCCGGCATAGGCGATCGTCTCACCCGGTGTGAAATTCCGCCACTTCGATGGGACATCAAGTGCAAGACCCAAAAGGTAAAAGGGATATTCCGGGTAGTGCTCCGTTGTCTTGCGGATCAGATAGGCCTGCCGAACCAGTTCGTGTCCGCAAAGCAGACGTTCGGCTCTCCGAAGCTCGAGCCCTCGCAGCCGGGCGGCCGAAAGGGCATCGTATGTTGAAATCCTTCTGCGCTCCTCCTCCCCGCTCAACCGCTGTTGTTGCAGCGCAACAGTCTCCTCTTCATATCTGCCCCGATGTTCGGCAACGAACGCATCGGCCTCGCTCCCCCGTCTGTTGCTGCGCAGATAGTTCTCGATGATCTGAAGACCGTAGACCATTCCTTCGCGGGGTATTCGCATTCCTCTTTTCAGATAGCCGAACCCCTTCTCCTCCTCTTTCCGATTCAGAAGGATTTCTCCGGCGGCGAGATAGGGGTAGGGGAAATCGGGGTATTCCCCGATTTCCTGATCGAGAAGGGGGAGTATCCCTTCGGAATCTTCTCCCTCGGCATCGGAGAGAAGTCCCGCCAGTCTCCAGAGCAGAATCGCACGCTCCCGTCGGTCCTTCTCATCGGCAAGTTTTTCCTGAAGGATTGCCCTGTCCTCTTCAACCGACTGACGGGCCTCCCGATGCGCCCGCCACCGGTCGGATATCGCACGACTCCACATCCGGTCGGCAACATCGATCACCTCTTTCAGTCGATCCCCGAAGAATTCCTCGGCGGCCGACCGGCCTTCAGGGGGAGGACTGGGGCTGTGCTCGCCGAGCATCATCAGACGTTCCGGAAACGATGGAATCAGCGGCATCCGCTCCCCCCGCAGCATCGCTTCGTTCAATATCAGCTTCGCCTCCTCGCTGCCGACACGCTCGCTCAATCCACGGGTGATCTCCTCGTAGGGACGAACGTCAGGCGAATCTTCCCGATCGACCTTGCGGAAAATCGTCGGCCAGAGCTGCGCCTCCAGATAGTTGTGCTTCCACGAAAGGTTGACCAGCCCATCTCGCAATGCCTGGAAATCTCCCTGGTCGGCCGTCATCCGATCCGCCTCCCCGATTGCAATCCGGGAGAGGAGGAAGACGTGTGCCGTCAGCTTCTGCAGCACCGATGCATTGAACTCCTCGACCAGCGAACCTCCCCAGTGCATGTGCCCGGCCAGCATCATGTTCAATCCCTGCAGGGCTTCCCAACGCTCGACACAGCGGCGGAGAAGACGACCGGAAGGTAATCGGTGGAGGATCGACACGCTCTTCAGCATCGCCCGGAACTCCTCCGGTCCCACCGACTGCAGCAACGGCATCCCCACCAGCAGACTCTGCCGGGCTACAACGTCCCCTTCGGTGACCACGTCACAGATCTGCAGTTCCGTCCCCCCGGCAATCGCTGCCTGATCGGTCGGAACGTTCTCCACCCCCTGTTCGCTCCATTCCTTCCGCAACCGTTCTCCCTGCCCGGCATCAAGCAAGACTCCCTCAAGCCGAAAGGTATGCCGGAAGTAACCGGCCAGCGTGCGGTAGAGCAGAGGATAGCGAAGGACAAAGAGGAGGAGCAGAAAGACCGGTACCGCAACAAGAAGACGAAGCGGAGGAGTTGCAAGCCCGAAGGCAAGGAACGCACCGACCGGCATACCGACGACGGCGGAAATGATCAGATTGGTTTGCAGAGAGGAATGGCTTTTCGGCCCCAACAGCACCTGTCCCCACCGACCGGCCGCCCGCATAAACGAGCGGCGACGAATCTCAAGCAAAAGGAAAATCAGAAAGGGGATGAAAAGGATAACCGTATCGGCCTGGTAGGCCAGAAGAATGAACAGAAGGAGCAGGGAGAGGGCAAGAAGCAGCGCAAGGAAGCCGACGGAAAAGACGGCGAGATCGGCCGACAACAGATCCCTTCGGACACGGTAACGATACCGTGAAGGGTTGCCGACGGCAATCGGGTGAAGCTGCTCGACAAGTTTTGCAATGCGGTCCTGTTTCCGATCGGGATGCATATGATCGCTCGCTGGTTGTGACGGATCGAAGAATCTACGGAATCCGTCCCTCTTCCATCTCAGGGATTTTCATTCCGGCTCTCTGCAAGACGATACGCATTACCATCTTCCCCTTTCCTATCTTTTCCCCTTTCATATTTCACAGCATCTACAACCAGAGAGGGGAATCGACATCATGGCAGCAACGTATCACAACTACATCAACGGAACGTGGGAAGGGTCGCTGAGCGGACGAACATTCGAGAACAGAAACCCGGCCGACGTCGACGACCGGATAGGGACGTTTCCGGAGAGCGATGCGAAGGATGTGGCCGCCGCAACCGCTGCGGCCGCCGAAGCCTACAAACAGTGGCGTCTGACTCCGGCACCGAAGCGGGGGGATATTCTCCGGAAGGCGGGAGATATTCTGAGTCGGCAGAAGGACGATCTGGCCCGGGCGATGACCCGGGAGATGGGGAAACCGGTCTTCGAGACGAAGGGGGACGTGCAGGAGGCGATCGACACGGCCTACTATTCGGCAACGGAGACCCGGCGCCTGTTCGGCTACAACACGCCCAGCGAGATGTCGGACAAGATGAACCTCTCCTTCAGGATGCCGATCGGCGTCTGCGGCATCATCACCGCCTGGAACTTCCCGATGGCCGTGCCGAGCTGGAAGATCTTCCCGGCCCTCGCCTGCGGCAACACGATCGTCTACAAACCGAGCGAGGACGCCCCACACAGCGGGAACCTGCTGGCCGAGGTGCTGGAGGAGGCCGGGCTTCCGTCCGGCGTTTTCAATGTGGTTCACGGCGGAGCCGAGTGCGGCAATGCAATCGTGGAACATCCGGCAATCAAGGTGATCGGCTTCACCGGGTCGACCGGCGTGGGGAAGGCCATCGCCTCGAAAGCCGGAGCGATGAACAAGAAGGTGTCGCTTGAGATGGGAGGAAAGAACGCCCAGATCGTGATGCCGGATGCAGATCTCGATCTGGCCCTCGACGGCGTGCTCTGGGGAGCGTTCGGCACCACCGGCCAGCGCTGCACCGCTACCAGCCGGTTGATTCTGCATGAAGCGATCCACGATGATTTCGTCAACAGGCTCATTACGAAAGCTTCGGGACTGACGATCGGCCCGGGACTGGAGGAGGAGACGGAGATGGGTCCGGTCATCAACGAGAAGCAACTCGACCGGGTGACCGAATACGTCCGGATCGGTCGCGAGGAGGACGGGGCGACGTGCGTGCTGGGGGGGGACAAGGCCGGAGAGGAAGACGCGAAACTGGGACGGGGACATTTCTTCCTGCCGACGATTTTTATCGATGTGACCCGGAACATGCGGATTGCCAGAGAAGAGATTTTCGGTCCGGTCCTTTCGGTGCTGAAAGTGTCGAGTCTGGACGAGGCAATCGACGTGCTGAACGACACCGAGTACGGACTTTCCTCCAGTCTCTACACCTCGAACGTCAACGATGCTTTCCGGGCGATCCGGGATATCGAGGCGGGGATCACCTACATCAACGTGCCGACAATCGGCGCCGAAGCCCACATGCCGTTCGGCGGCGTCAAGGGGACCGGCAACGGTCATCGCGAGGGGGGCTGGACGGTCTTCGACATCTTCACCGAATGGAAGACCGTCTACATCGACTACAGCGGTTCGCTGCAGCGGGCACAGATTGATAATTATTGAGAGGAGCGGATGGAAGGATAGACCACAGAGGTAAGGGGTCAGAGGATCGATAGCGGTCTGTGGAGTTCAACGCCGATACTGCGGGGTGAAGAGAGGTCTCACCACTTCTCTTCACTCCACAGTCTTTACACCTGATCATAATCGGGCAAACAATCGTAACTTTGCCTTCTCGAATCAACCACATCCATTCATCACAGCTACAACATTTATGGAGAATCTTCGAACTCACTTGCCCGCCTCTCTGCTGACGCTTGCTCTCACTCTTTTGCTGATGAGTTGTTCGGACTCGGCAACCGACCCGACCGATAGTAGTAACAACAACACGAACGCCGAGCAGATTACCGCCGACTACTATATCCAGGCAACGCTCAACGGTCAGGTCAGAACCGTACAACAGAAGAACGACTATCCGGATCTGGTTGACATGGGCTTCAGCGCTTATGAAGGGTCAGCCAGTAACGACATTGATTACCTGGCCATTCACCGCACATTTTTCAGCCGTGTAGTGCCGACCGGCGGCATTCCGATTCTGGATACCACCAGCACCTTCTTCTTCTCGTTCATCAGGATTTATGACGAACGGATTTACGATGACGAAGACTACGATCTGATGATCCGCAAAGGGACAATGGCATTCGGAAGCGAAGCGGCAGAGAAGGACGGCATAGAGATCCGCTGGGTTGACGCCAACGGCAAGTCCTGGTCGACTGCCTACAGCTCGGGCAAACAGGAGAACGGCAGTGTAGTCATCACGGAAAAAACGTTGCTTGAATATCCACAGCCGTGGTTGGGCCCACGCTATCTGTACGACATCAAAGGGACATTCACCTGCACACTATATGATGGGTCTGGTAATTCCATCAACGTGACCAACGGGAAATTCTCACTGAAAGCGATTCTTGCATAGACATGAGTGAAGGCGAGAAGAAGGGCCGGAAGAGATCGGAAGCCGAGATCTCTTCCGGCCTTTGCATTGTCGGGAACCCCGAACCATACCATTCCTCCTTCCGTTATTTGATGGTGATACGCCCGTAACAGGCAGGAAACATCTGATCTCGACATTGCGGATATGATCTGCCGTCCTCCACGCTCTCACGTACCGGCGACTGATCCTCCGAAAGAGAGTGAAACGGCCTTCCCGGTTTTGAACCGAACCTCTATCTTCACCCTGTTTTCCACCATCAAAGAATCGACATTATGCCCGAATCACAGAAGGTCAAGCGCGAGCGGACGGCTGCGATCATCGCAGCTCTGGAACGGACCTATCCGGAGGCCGGCATTGCCCTGCGCTATGAATCCCCTTTCCAGCTTCTGATCGCGACGATCCTCTCCGCGCAGTGCACCGACGAACGGGTCAACATGGTCACGCCGGGGCTCTTCGAGAAGTATCCGACACCGCAGGCTTTTCTGGACGCACCGGTAGAAGAACTTGAGCAGGCGATCTTCAGCACCGGCTTCTATCGGAACAAGGCAAAGTCGATCCGGGGAGCTTGCATGGCTCTTCTGGAAATCCACGATGGTCAGGTGCCGGAAACTATGGAAGAATTAACGAAGCTTCCGGGTGTCGGAAGGAAGACGGCAAACGTCTTGCTGGGACATTGTTTCGAAGTGCCGGGGATCGTGGTCGACACGCACGTCAAGCGGATCAGCACTCTGCTCGGTCTGGTCGATTCGGCGAATCCCGACGTTATCGAAAAAGAACTGGAGGAAGTTGTGCCGTCGGAGAAGTGGGTGAAGTTCAGCCATCTTCTGGCCGAGCACGGTCGGGCGATCTGTATCGCCCGGCGTCCGAAATGTGCTGAGTGTCCGATTGCGGTCCTCTGTCCTTCGGCTGTTCCGGGGTTATAGCAAAAAGAACGAGGGGAGCCGCCATCAGCGACTCCCCTCGTTATCCAGGGTATTGAGAATCCTTGTCCTACTTCACCACGATCAGCTTCCGTGACCCTCTGTACTCCCCGGCCTGAAGCGTTACCGTGTAGAGTCCGGCGGGGAGTCCGGCAGTCTCCACTTCCACCTGATGCTCCCCCTCCTCCCGGCGCCCCAGATCGGATTCATGGACCAGTCGGCCGTGGGCATCGTGCAGCGTCAGTCTGCTGCTCTCCACGCTGCCGAGCGTGAAGTCGATGCGGACATTATTAGTTGTCGGGTTCGGAAAGAGAGTGCTCAAGCTGTAACCGCTCATCGGGGTCGGCTCGGTGACGGTTGCCACCGGCCCGGATCGGGGAGAGAATCCGGCCTGGACAACTTCATTGCTGAATTCATCCTGGACCCAGGCGACGATGTACATCTTGCTCGGATCCCAGTCCATTACTTCTCCTACTGTGTAGGTATAGTTGAATGTTTTCGGCTGATTCGGATTCAGCGTCAGTTCGACACCGTCGCTCGGTGACACAAAAGTTCTGAAGAGGTCATGGAATTCCGTCTCGCCGATATAGGGCTGACTTTGAGCGAAGTAGGATTCGGGGCGCTCCACCAGCGACTCGACCGCAACAACATACAGACGGTAGCCGTTGCCGAGTCCCTCCGACGCATTAGCTGTAACACCCACTGCATATTCTCCCCCCTCGCCTGTATGCGTCAGGGTCAACGTTACCGGAGATGATTCGTTGAGCTGTGAATTGACATCGCTGCGGACTGCCGCCTGATTTGTGCCGGCAGTCAACACTCCATCGACAAAGACTTGAGGCAATCCGCTGAACCCGCCGTAATAGCTTGCCCGTGCATCGTTATGCGGCTTGTTCTGGTGATAGAACGGATCGTTTCGCCCCGGAATATCAAGATGCCACTGGATCGTCACGATGCGGTTCGGGTTCTCTTTGGCAACCTGCGTAACGATTGCCGCAGCCTGCGGGCAGTTGACGCAGGTAACGCTGCTGAAATCCTCTATCAGTACGATCCGCTGGTGTTGTGCGCTCACCGCAGAAAAGCAGAGGAGACCGATGGCCCCGACCGCCGCAAGAAGTCGTTGGTAGTTCATAATGCTCTCCTTTATCATTGTTGCTTGATACGCTGATATATCATCGGCTCACAGTTTGCTGGAGATGTCCAGCCGAAATCCGGTAAAGGGGTTGATGAACCGGCAGACGCCGCCGGTGCAGACGACGCCCCCCCGCTCCCATCCGTACTGTGCCCGGATTGTGTGGGACCGTCCGATACGGTAAGCCCCGCCGACCACCGGCCAGACCTGACGTCCCCCTTGTTCCTTGTCGGTCGACGACCACTCGACCCTGACATTTGCCGACCAGCGGGGGGAGCGGGTGAACTCAAGCGTCAGGAGCGTGTTGAAAAAATGTCCGTCCGATTCCTTGATCCCGAGCGAGTCGTTCCGCTCGGAGACCTTTTTCGAATCGAAGACCCGCTGCCCTTCAAGGATTGCGTGCAGGCTGTTCCCCTGCCAGAGATTGATCGTCGACTCCACCACTCCGCCGGCAGTCTTGTAGGTTTCATTCGATGCCGGGACTTCCACGCTCAGTTTGTCGTAATAGATCACGTTATCCTTACGCTGCAATCCGAAGACAAACGAGATATCGTCGCTGTACTGGTACTCGGCCTGGGCAAAGATTTCCCAATACGGCGAATAGCGGCTGTTCGATAACTCGGGGAAGGCCAGACGCTTGTCGTCCACCAGTTGATATTCCAATGACTGCAGACCGGTGGTGTCGGTTACAACCACCGGGTTATAGGCGGCATGACGACTTGCCGCAGAGGCAAGGAAGCTGACGATCAGATCTTCTGAGGGGAAGACCAGACCGGAGAGTTGAAAACCGACTTCATCGCTGAAATCGATCGTGTGAGGATTGCGGGCCAGCAGCGTCTTGTCATGTTCCGGCACCAGCGTGGGGGCGTTCTGGAACGGAAGCGCTCTGGTCGGTCGGGTGGAGACATCCCGGTCGGTCGGCTCCACAAGGTCAAAACGGTAGTCCTTGTATTCGGCCGTCAGACCGAACAGATCGCCGGTGTATCCCAGCTTGCCGTACCATCCGGTTCCGTAGTTTGTGGAACTGCTGAAGGCTTTCGTCAGACTGTCGAGCGCGGTCCGCTTGTCGGCCCAGTTGAACAGAGCGGAAAATCCCTCATAGTTCCCCTCGATGTAGCCCTCGCGAAGGTAGGCGTCAAACTCGTTCCGGAACCCTGATCGCGTTTTCTCCCCGGTCGCCGCCAGATAGGAAGCGCCGAACGTTATTTCATCAATCGGACTCCCTTCACCCCAGGCTCCGCGCAGCAGATATTGCTCCACCCTGTCGGTCCCCAGAATATCGGCATAGGCCATTGTGCCGCCATACACCCCCGCCTTGAACTCCTTCCTCTTGTAATCGATGTTCACCCCTTCGGTCAGCGTGTTGAAACCGACCGGTCGGCTCTCGAACGTGTTGAAGACCAGTCCTCTGCCGACCAGATGATAGAAGGTTCCACCACGCGCCGTCAACCCGTCCTTTTTGATCTCGGCAAAGTACTGCGTCAGACCGACCGTATCGGGTCCGAACTCCCGGGGTCTGTCGAGTTGCACGCGAAAGCCGAGCAGAAGATTGCCGAGATTATTGGAGATATTGATGCGACCGTTGAAGAGGTTCTCAAGGTACTCCTTGCGCTCCACATCTTCATTCTGATACTGCTCACCGATACCGTAGCGAAAATCGTTGGCAATCGAAAAGTCCGTGTTCTGAGCCGAAGCTCCTGAAGCAAAAAGAAGAGCACCGCAGAGGACCGTCGCAAGGGAAAATCCCGACTCCGGTCGGGTAAATCGATTTTTGTCGGAAGTCACAACACCGTCAGGTTTTGGTGAACTGATCTGCAAACGGGAAAAGGATAAAGATAACACAAAAGCCGCAGTGGAGTATCCTTCCACTGCGGCTTCCATTTTGACTTATCCGATATTCGGGGATGAGGGCCGCCCGACACTCCATCTCAGGGAGTTCTCAAGCCACCCTTCTCTTACATCAAACCCGCTATTCGCCGGAAGCTGCCTCGCCCCCTTCAACCAG
>CBFGQN010000063.1:0-11484 GCA_965650895.1 uncultured Ignavibacteria bacterium
TCGAGATTGTTCAGGAGCTTGACAAGTACGTTGTCGGTCAGCATGGAGCAAAGCGGGCGGTGGCAATCGCCCTGCGAAACCGGTGGCGCCGCCGGCAGGTGGGAGGGGTAATGGGAGAGGAGATCATGCCGGCAAACATCATCCTGATCGGTCCGACCGGTGTGGGAAAAACCGAGATCGCCCGCCGTCTGGCAAAACTGGCCGACGCCCCCTTCCTGAAAGTGGAAGCCACAAAGTTTACCGAGGTCGGCTATGTGGGACGGGACGTCGAGTCGATCATTCGCGACCTGACCGAGATCGGCATCGCCATGGTCCGGGCCGAACAGGCCGAACAGTTGCAGGAACGGGCCGAGGAACGAGTAGAGGACCGTCTGCTTGATCTGCTGGTTCCCCGCTCCTCTACCGGCCCCTCGATCAACTTCCCCTTCATGATGCCCGGCATGGGGACACAGCCGCAGACATCGGCGACGTCCGGCGAGACCGAAGAGGAATATCAGCGTCGTCGCGAAGAGATGCGGGCCAGGCTCCGGGCCGGAGAACTGGAGGCACAGGAAGTGGAGATGGACGTAACGGACGATTCCCGGAACTCGCAGATGGGGGCGATGTTCTCCTCGCTGGCCGGTGACGAGATGGGACGCCAGTTGAGCGACCTGATGGGATCGATGATGCCGAAGCAGACGGTGCACCGCACCATCCCGATCGCCGAGGCCCGCCGCCACATCCTGCAGGAGGAGACAAGCCAGTTGATCGACAACGAATCGGTGGTCCGCGAGGCGGTCGACCGCGTGGAGAACAACGGCATCGTCTTCCTGGACGAGATCGACAAGATCGCCATTGTCGGCGGCGGTTCCGGACCGGAGGTCTCACGCGAGGGAGTGCAGCGGGATCTGCTTCCGATCGTCGAGGGAAGCACCGTCAACACGAAATACGGGCCGATTCGGACCGAGCATATTCTCTTCATTGCTTCCGGCGCCTTCCACGTCTCGAAGCCGAGCGACCTGCTGCCGGAACTTCAGGGGCGCTTCCCGATCCGGGTGGAACTGAACTCGCTGACTGCCGCAGACTTCGCGCAGATTCTGACGATGCCGGAGAATGCCCTCGTCAAACAGTACGCCGCTCTGCTGGCGACCGAGGGGATCGAACTCTCGTTCAACGAAGACGGTATTCAGGAGATCGCCGACGTGGCGGCCGATCTGAACGAGGAGATCGAGGACATCGGTGCCCGCAGACTCCACACGGTCCTGACGACGCTCCTCGACGAGATTCTGTTCGATGCCCCCGACAACATCACCGAAAAACGGATAGAGGTGACGCGCAATATGGTCAAGGAAAGACTGAAGGGAATTTTCGACGACATCGAGCGCAGCCAGTATGTCCTGTAGGGATCGACAGAGGGCACTCCCGTGCCCCTTCGGCTCTCTTTTTTCGACGGCAATCATGCTCATCACGACTTCGGTCGTGATGAGCGGTTGCCTCGCTCACCGCTGTCCGGTCCCGACGTCACTCGGGAATATGGGACAGAAAATCAACTCGATCGAAGACGACTACGGTCCCGTACTGCGGGACACCTCCACGCTGATCTTCACGACAAATCGCGTCGATCCGCAGAAGAGCGGATTGCGCGAAGCATTCAGTCCGACACGCCCGGCCCGACTCTACCTTTCCATGCGCCTCGGTCCCGAGTGGGATGAAGCCAGCCGATACGAGCTGCTGCCGGACGAAGAGGAGAGAGAAATCGCTGCGGTCACCTTCCCCCCGACGCCGAATCCGCTGAACGCCCTGGCCTACATCACCTCCTGCAACGGTCCGGAAACGGATGAAAGCGGATGCAACATCTATATGATCCCGACCGGTGAAGGGGGGCCGGTCAGTCCCGGACCCGGATTCAACGGAGGGGACTGGAACGGACATCCCTTTGCAATGGCTGACGGTGCCCGCCTCTACTTCGCATCGGATTGTGCGGGAGGATTCGGAGGGACGGATATCTGGTTTGTCGAGCGGGACGGAAGCGGTCTCTGGAGCGCTCCGCGAAATGCCGGAAGAGAAGTCAATACTGCGGGAGACGAGCTCTCCCCTTTCGTCGATGCCGCCACCGGCGATCTCTACTTTGCCGCATCCACGCCGGGCGACAGCCTGGACCTCTTTGTCCTCCGCTCCGGAGCCTCGACGCGCGAGGCGCTTCCTCCCCCGTACAACTCAACAGCCGGAGAGATCACTCCCTTTATCCGGGGGGGCAAACTCTACTTCGCCTCAAATCGGGAAGGGGGATGTGGAGGGTATGACCTGTATGTGTTTCCGTTGGAGAGGGAGTGACGGAGCCGAGCCGGTATTCCGGATGAAATTGTACACGGACGGGACGGGATTGACGCGGATCCGTGTACCATAATCACACCGATCCCTGCAAGCCGGGAACGTCCGACAGAGCACCACAAAGACACGAAGGACACGAAGCAACCACCAGGATCAAACCTTTGTGATTCTTCGCCCCCCTGGTGCCTTTGTGGTGCATCCGCATCCTGTCCGGAGAGAGATCTTACCATCCGCCGCGGCGGACACCAAGCAAAGAATCACAAAGGGATGTTATACCCGCTCACCCAGCCAGGAGCCGAGATTCTCGGCCGGGATACGAATCTGTTCGGTGGTGTCCCGGTCGCGGACGGTGACCGTGCCGTCCTCCAGCGTCTGTCCGTCAACCGTCACGCAGAAGGGTGTTCCGGCCTCGTCCTGCCGACGGTAGCGACGACCGATCGCCCCGGATTCGTCGTAGAAGGATTTGTAGTGCTTCTGCACATCCTTATGGAGCTTCTGCGCGAACTCCGGCATTCCCTCTTTCTTGATCAGAGGGAAGATCGCCACCTTGTAGGGAGCCAGCTTCGGATGGAACCGGAGCACGTCCCGCTTCTCCCCTCCGACCTCGTCCTCGTCGTATGCATCCACCAGGAACATCATCGTTGAGCGGGAGGCGCCGATCGAGGTCTCGATCACGTAGGGCGTATAGCGGATATTCTCCCCCTGATCGAAATACTCGATCTTCTTGCCGGAGAACTCTGCGTGTTGCGCCAGATCGAAATCGGTCCGGTTGTGGACCCCCTCGACTTCACCCCAGCCGAAGGGGAATTCATATTCGATATCGACCGCCGCCTTTGCGTAGTGAGCAAGTTTGTCGTGGGCGTGGGGCTGCACGCGAATCTTCTCCGGGGCGATACCGAACTCCCGGAACCAGTTCTGCCGCTTCTCAAGCCAGTACTCGTACCACTTCTCGTCATCCCCCGGCTTCACGAACCACTGCATCTCCATCTGTTCGAACTCGCGGGTCCGGAAGAGGAAGTTCCGCGTGTTGATCTCGTTGCGGAACGCCTTGCCGATCTGCGCGAT
Organism: uncultured Ignavibacteria bacterium; assembly: GCA_965650895.1. Lineage (GTDB taxonomy): Bacteria > Bacteroidota > Ignavibacteria > OLB7 > OLB7 > JAGWAZ01. The sequence goes on from CBFGQN010000063.1 coordinate 3,376, forward strand.
GCCGAACGGAATCTTCTGTCGCGACGACTGGTTAACGTTGTTGAAGTTCACGAAAATTCCCTGCGCGGTCTCCGGTCGCAGGTAGACGACCGACGAGGAATCCTCCACCGGACCGATAAACGTCTTGAACATCAGATTGAACTGCCGCACCTCGGTCCAGTCGCTCGTCCCGCCGGCCGGATCCTTGATGCCGCTCTCGGTGATAATTCTATAGAAGTCATCAGGTGCGGCCGCCTTCTCCAGCCGTTCCTCCAGCGCGTCGGCCTCGGCGGTCTTCTCCTTCTCCCGCAGCCGCTTGATCTCATCCTCGATCAGGTGGTCGGCCCGGTAGCGCTTCTTGCTCGTCTTGTTGTCGATCATCGGATCGGCAAACGAACCGACGTGACCGGAGGCCTCCCAGACGCGGGGGTGCATCAGGATCGATGCGTCGATCCCCTCGATATCGTCCCGGTAGGTCATCTCCCGCCACCACGCCTCCTTCACGTTCCGCAGCAGCTCCACCCCCAGCGGACCGTAATCCCAGCAACCGTTCAGTCCGCCGTAGATATCGGACGATTGGAAGACGAACCCGCGCCGTTTGGCGAGCGAGACGATTTTGTCGAGTGAGATCGAAGAAGCCGACATAGAAAATCCGTTTTGCTGACGTTGAAAGACTGACATTGAAAGAATCGGTCTCTCCCCCACAGAACGAGGGAAAGGCCCAATGTAGCCGATTCGGGAAGTTCGGGAAACAACGAATTGTAGGGGGTTGGGGGCAGGTCGGATAAAACGGTACACGGATGCGACAGGATCGTCACGGATTCCGAACTGTTCAGGAACTCCTTCTCAAATCAGTCCGGCCAAGACGAGCCTCCCGCTTCAAATCCTCTTCATCCGGATCAAACGCTACAACGCCGTATTCGGCAAGGCGGGAAAGGAAGGCCGTGCGGGACATCCCGGCAAGTTGTGCGGCTGCGCCGGAGGAGAGTCGTCCCAGTTCGTACAGTTTGAATGCCGCCGCCCGCCTGACTTCATCGGCTACTCCCTGCGGAGATTGATGCAACGACAGCAACGCCTCCGCCGGGATTTCGATTGTCACCTGTCTCATTGCCGGTTCGCCCATAACAAACATGCCTCGACTTGATTGTTTCACCTTAATTGCATCTAAATATAGGAACAGATAACCCGGTGTGAGCGGGAAGATTGTAAAGGGGAACATATCAGCGGCACGAACAACCACAATCCCCTAATCCGTGGCAATCCCTCCCCATCCGTCCAATCCGTGTCCCATCTCCCGGAAAGCCCCCGATCGCCACCACGCCCGCCCCTCCACTTCCCCCATCATCCGTATCTTTGCCCCGCAATTCGCTCCCCCGAAGGAACGAATCTGCACCCGGAGACCGTTTACGAAGAGATTGAACTCAACACCGCGAGATACCTATGGCAGAAAGAAAATCCGATCCGCTTCCCGCTCCCACACATCCGGCCCTTCCGGCATCGGCACTCCGGTGGCGAACCGATCTGTCGATCTTCAGCTTCGAGACGACCGACGATCTGAAGCCGCTTGAGGGGATTATCGGACAGCGGCGCGCACTCGATGCGATGCAGATCGGGGCGGAGATCCACTCTCCCGGCTACAACATCTTCGTCAACGGACTGGCCGGCACCGGTCGGCTGACCACGATTAAGAACATCCTGGAACGGATGCAGCCGGACGAAGTCCTCCTCTACGACATCGGCTTCGTCAACAACTTCTCCGACCCCGACCGTCCCTGCGTCCTCCGTCTGCCGAAAGGGAAGATGCGCCATCTCCGCTCGGAACTCAAGGATGCCGTCTCCTTCCTCCGCGCCCGCATCCCGGCCATGTTCGACGATGAGAAGTTCCGCAAGGGACGGATGCGAATCGTCGAGCGGTTTCAGGAGAAGGAACGGAACATGGTGCGGGAATTCGAGGAGAAGATCAAGCCGCACGGATTCATTTTAGGGCAGCGGCAGACCGGACCGAACATGATGCAGCCGGAGATTCTGCCGATGATCGACGGAACGCCTTACGCGGTGGACGATCTGGACGGATTGATCCGGGAGGAGAAGATCTCTGTGGATGAGGCCCGGAAGATCAATGAGCAGGTCGATGCGCTGCAGGATGATCTCTACGAATTGATGAAGAACGGACGGAAGATGGCCGCAGAGTATCGGCGGCAGATGATCGACTACGAACGGAGCGCCGCCACGATGCTGGTAACCGCGACGCTTGAGGAGATCATCGCAAACTATCCCTACGATTCGGTCAAGAAATTCATCCGCGAAGTCCGCAACGACATCCTCGAACATCTCGACCTGTTCAAACCCCACCGCGAAACCCGTGAGGAGAAGGAAGAGAGAGAGGAGGAAGAGCGAAACGACGACGACATCCGGATCGACGACCCGTTCCACGTCTACGACATCAACATCCTGCTCGACAACTCCGACACCGAAGGACGTCCGGTCATCATCGAGCGAAATCCGACGTATGCGAATCTGTTCGGAACGATCGAACGGACCAAAGACGCACAGGAGGGCTGGGTAAGCGACTTCGCCTCGATCAAAGCGGGCTCGGTCCTGCAGGCCGACGGCGGCTACCTGATTATCAACGCGGTGGAAGCGCTGACCGAGCCGGGTGTCTGGACGATGATGAAACGGATTCTTCTGCACCGCAAGATCCAGATCCAGCCCCTTGAAAGTCTCTTCCAGTACGGAGCCTGGCAGGCGACCAGCGGCATGAAGCCGGAGGAGATACGCCTGAACGTGAAGGTGATCATGATCGGTCCTTCCGACCTCTATCAGGCACTCTTCCACGCCGAGGAGGATTTCCGGAAGATCTTCAAGATCAATGCCCAGTTCGATTACGAGATCGAACGGACCGATAATATCCTGGAACAGTACGCACAGTTTATCCGGAGGCTGACCAAGGAGGAACAGTTGCCCCCGTTCGACCGGGACGGAGTGGCGGCTATCGCCGAGTATGCGGTGGAACGGGCCGGAGGAGCGGGGAAGATTTCCCTGCGGTTCAGCGACATCGCGGACATTCTGCGGGAAGCCTCCTACTGGGCGGTCAGCAAGGGGAACGACGTGGTCAGTCGGCGCCATGTGGACAAGGCGATCCGGATGATGATCGACCGGAACTCGATGTGGAAGGAGAAGATAACCGAGCGGATCGACGACGGAACGCTGATGATCGCCACGGCCGGTAGCCGGATCGGACAGATCAACGGTCTGGCCGTCTACGACCTCGGTCAGGTCTCCTTCGGCAAGCCGACCCGCATCACCGCCACGGTGTCGGTGGGTCGCTCCGGCATCATCAATATCGACCGTGAGGCAAACCTGAGCGGGAGCATCTACAACAAGGGGGCGTTGATCCTGACCGGATTTTTCCGTCATCGTTTTGCGCAGGACCGTCCTCTCTCCTTCTCCGCCTCGATCGTCTTCGAGCAGTCCTACGGCGGCGTCGAGGGAGATTCCGCATCGTCGACCGAGGTCTACGCCCTTCTGTCGGCCCTCAGTCGCATCCCGATCCGTCAGGATTTCGCGGTCACCGGATCGGTGAATCAGTGGGGAGAGATCCAGCCGATCGGCGGCGTCAAGGAGAAGATCGAAGGCTTTTTCGATGTCTGCTGTCGCCGCGGACTGACCGGCACGCAGGGAGTGCTGATTCCGGTGCAGAACGTCCCGGAACTGATGTTGCGTGAGGATGTCGTCACGGCGGTTGAAGAAGAGAAGTTCCACATCTATTCGGTCTCCACAATCGATCAGGGGATCGAGATCCTGACCGGCGTCGCGGCCGGTGTGCGGGACGATGAGGGGAAGTGGACCGAGGGATCGATCAACGGACTGGTGGAAGAGCGGATCGAGGAACTCTCCGAAAAGCTTCGCCACGGCGTGCCGATCGTCACCACCGAAGATGCAGCCCTGATGTCGATGGAAGTGAAAAACGGGAAGTAGTAAGGAAAGGGAAGACAGGACAACCGACAGAAATCACAAAATCATTAGTCAACGATCAGCAACCTGATGACCGATATATCCAGCCGCCGCGTTCAGCTTTCACCGTCGCTTCTCTCGGCCGACTTCACGCGACTTGCCGATGAAGTGAAGGTAATGGAGCGGGGGGGAGCCGACATGCTTCACGTCGACGTAATGGACGGGCATTTCGTCCCGAACATCACAATCGGTCCGCCGGTCGTCGAGGCATTGCACGGCATCACCGACCTTCCTCTGGACTGTCACCTGATGATCTCCGATCCCGACAGCTATCTGGACTCCTTCGCGAAGGCGGGGGCGTCGATCATCACGGTTCACGTGGAGGCGGCCCTCCATCTCTACCGGACGGTGCAGACGATCCGGGATCTCGGATGCAAACCGGGCGTCACGCTCAACCCGGCCACTCCCCTCTCAACGCTGCAGGAGATTCTTCCATACGTCGATCTCGTGCTGCTGATGTCGGTAGAACCGGGATTCGGCGGACAGAGCTTTATTCCGACACTCTACAGAAGGGCGGGAGAATTGCGAAGAATGCTGAACGATGCAGGCAACCCCGGCTGTCTGATCGAGGCCGACGGCGGGATCAAGCTGGATAACATCGCCCAGGCCTTCGCCTCCGGCGTCGACGTCATCGTCAGCGGCTCGGGCGTCTTCGGCACCGAAGACCCGGCCGAAACGCTCCGGGAAATGCGCAGGCTATGCGATGGGGGTATGTGAGTGTGGGAGTGCCGGAGTCAGGAGTCAGGAGTCAGGAGTCAGGAGTCAGGAGTCAGGAGTCAAAATATCTATCGACTCACAACTGGACAAATGCCGAAATCGGGAGTCAAAATTTCCACCGGCTCATAACTCACTGCTCACAGCTCACAGCTCATAGCTCATAGCTGACTGCTCCCCCTCACGGAAACCCGATATACAACAACTCCGTCAGGATCGCAAAGTTCTTGGCAAAGTGCATCGCCTCGATCATCCGTTCCTCCCGCTCCCTGATGCTCCAGAACCGGTGAATCACCAGCGAGGAGACGACCAGAAAGACTGACAGACCGGCAATGCCCACAAGGAGCAGGAACCCGGTTATCAGGGAAAGGCCGCCGGAAATCAGAAGAATGCCACTCAGACGAACCATCAGTTCCGGGGCCACCAATCCACGCTTTCCGGCATACTCCTCAAGGGTCTTCGTATTGAACAGGTGATTGAGTCCGTTCAGAACGAAGAAGATGCCGAGCAGTATGACGAGAATCGTTTTGATCATGATCTGAGTACCTCTGCTTTGATGTTCGTGTTCCTCATCCTCAATATTATCTCTTCATCCCGACCGGCGACCCCGCAGCGAAATAAAAAAGGGGAACGCCCGCAAAGACCGTCCCCCTTTATCAGTCAACGTGTTTGGTTGATGGTCGCAATCAGCCCCGCTGAATCCTGTCGAGCACCTTGAAGGTGATATCGATCTTCTTGCTCACATAGACCATCCCGCCGCTCTTCTTGTCGACGACTGCATCCAGATTCATTTCCTTTGCAACGGCATCGATCGCAGCCAGAATCTTCTCGCGGATCGGTCCCAGCATTGCGGCGCGGCGCTGCTGGATCTCGGTCTCCTTCATCTGCCGGTACTGCTGCATCTGCTGCTGGATTGTTCTCAGTCGCTCCTCCGCCTTCGCTCTGGCATCCGGCGTCATCCCGGCCTGTTGCTGCTGATAGGCCTGCAGCTCGGTCTGATAGGACCGGTTCATATTATCAAGCGTATCCTGAATCGCCTTGGTCAGGCTTGTCAGCCGCTGTTCTCCCTGCGTGTATTCAGGCATCGCCTGAATGATCTGCTCGGAATCAATGACGCCGATATTTGTTTCCCCTCTGGCCGAAGAGATCACCACTCCGCAGAAAAGCAGAAGAAGGACGACTCCGTTACGAATGCTGTGCATAGAAATACCTCCTGAATGACAAGATATATGAGTTCCTTTTTCTTCGATAATCCCGATCCGAATCGATCCGACCGATGGTAACAAGAAGAGCCGGAACGTTGTACTGTTCCGGCTCTTCACTGAAATCTACCCACTCGACGGTTCACGTGTTTACCGCATATCTTCCGCAACGAACGGAAGGAGTGCAAGATGCCGCGCATATTTCACGGCCTGGGTAATCGACCGCTGCTGCTTTGCGTTGACGCCGGTGATGCGGCGCGGAAGGATCTTCCCCTGATCGTTCAGGAAACGCTGCAGGAGCTTGATGTTGGTGTAATCGATATACTCGATCCCCTTGATCGGATTGCGCTTCTTGCGACGGCGCGTATCGCGCTGCTTCGGACGGAACAGTCCGTCGCTCTCTTCGTTGCGGTTGCGATAGTTGTTGCGTGCCACGTTACTTCGATTTATCGTTTGATGATATGATTACGTCGTTCGTTAGCGGCCTTACTCGGCGATCGGTGCGCCGTCGTTCTCTGCCGGCTCCTGCTCATCGGGCTTCTTCTGGTTCTTTGCCGCCTTCATCGATCTCGATTTCTCGAAACGCTGATTGAACTTGTCGATACGCCCTGCGGTGTCGATCACTTTCTGGCGACCGGTGAAGAACGGATGGCACTCGGAGCAGATCTCGAGCTTGATGTCACCAACGGTCGAATGGGTCGTGAAGCTGTTGCCGCAGACGCACGTTACCGTTGCAAGCTGATAATTCGGATGGATATCTGTTTTCATGTTCTTTTCCTGCCTTTGGCGGTTTGTCTCATTCGTGTCTCAACGGATCGGGCTCCTCCCCCCCTGACGGAAGGACCCAACAAACTCAACGTCCCGGGAACCTACGATTCCTTGACGGCCCTCTCGACATCGGCCAGATCCTTCACCTTGATCAGCTTCTCGTTGAAGCGATACGTCCCCTTATCGGTCTTGCTCGCCACGATCACCTTCACCGAAACCAGATCGGCTCCGGCCCCACGCTTGTTGACTTTATCAACAAATGTCTGCTGTTTAGCCATGAGAAATACCCTGTATAGAGCGTTTGATTATCCAAAAGAGCAATAAAGATACGGGATAGAGTCCGTCCCGACAAGCGGAGGGCTATGACGAGTTGTAGCGGAAAAAGACGGGATTCCCTCAACGGAATCCCCGGGCGGAGCTACGGATCCCGCCGCAATATCGACGGGGCATTGTTCCCTGTTATCACTCTGATTACCCGAATCTGCGATTTCCGGACCGCTCGGGTTTGTGCAGGAGGTGGGAGTCGAACCCACACGAGGTGTAAGCCCCACTGGATTTTGAGTCCAGCGCGTCTGCCAATTCCGCCACTCCTGCGTGGCCGTTCCGGCGAAAGACCGGCAACATACGATGAAGAATGCAAAAGGAAAAATGCAAAATTCAAAAAGGAGAAGAGAGGACATTCCCGCTTTTTGAATCCGCCGCGGCGGATCATTTTGAATTTTGCATTGCTCCACACAGCAGAGCCAGATACTCCCACGTATAGATGCCGGTCCTGTGCCCGTCCTTCCAGGAGATCTGGATGGCGTAGCTCCCGACCGGCTCCACTCCCGCCAGGTCGTACATCCCCTCGGTGTAGGTCGGCAAGGTCAGCGGGGCGTAGTGCTTGCCGAGAATCGTCTCCCCCTTACAGTGGGCGCAGGGGCACTCCTTCCGGAGCAACTGCATCGGCAGATCGCATGTCCTGCCGTCGGTCCAGACCAGCCGCAGAGCCCCTTCGGGAGATTTCGTAATCGTCTTCGGTGCCGGATATTCCATCAACTCTTCTTCGCTTCTTCGGATAGTGACCGGAAAAAGACGAAGTTACTCGATTACCACGAGCTTCTTTACGACAGTCTGTTCGCCGGCGGAAAGGCGGAGCAGATAAAGTCCGGACGGAAGCGGTTCACCCGTCCCTCCCCGCAACGACACCACATGTCTTCCCGATTCCATCTCACCTCCGGTCAGTCGCCGCACCTTCGCTCCGGTCGCATCAAACAGATCAAGCCCCACATCGGCCCGCTCGGGAAGTTCGAACATGACCGGCGAGTCGGACGTCGCCGGGTTCGGCAGATAAAGAAGAACGGCCGCTTCGCCCCCCTCTTCCACTCCCTGTGAAGGGAATACAGCCCATCGCAGCAGGGTAATCGAATGGGGAGGGAGAGTCAGGTTCAAC
>CBFGQN010000064.1:0-11459 GCA_965650895.1 uncultured Ignavibacteria bacterium
ATCGCTGATCCAGACATCATACAAACGCGCCGCTAGCCCAAGTGAGTCATTCACCTTCGCGCTGATTTCCCGCCCATCCGCCTCATATCCATCCGGACGTGAACGGGCATAGTACTGTCGCGTCGTCCGCAACGTGCTGTCATCCGGACGGGCATACAGAGCCGCGTATCTGTAGAGCAATCTCCCTTCGGAGGCCGAGCCGTTCGGCGTCAATCCCCCGTAGGTGAAGGCCTTGACGTTCTGATAACGCCATTGCGGGTGGGTGTTCATCAGCCACTTCGCCTCGATCTGGTACATCTCGTGTAACGGGTTCGGACGCATGTAGATGATCGAGAACAGAGGGATGGTCGATGAGTCGGCAAGCTCCAGCACCTGATTCTGCGAGGAGATCACCGGGAAGCCGTATCCCGGATCATATCCGTTTGACCAATCCGGCTTGCTGATCCAGTCTCCGATGATGTACGGTTCACCCGAAGCCGTATCGAAGAACATCGAACGGAAGTGAATGTCGGTGAAGTACCGGTCATAGGCCCACTCACCGTTCAGATAGATCGGCTCATAGTAGTGCCGTTCCCACCCGACTCCTTCCATCAACCGCCCGAGCGCATCCTGCGACTGATCGATCGTCGGATGGATATGCTGATGCGTCATCGTTCCTTCGGTCGGTGGAGGAGAGATCCAGAAATGCGGGTCAATCGTGTTTAGCGGATACTGGAAGAAGAGTTTCGGTCCGCCGGGAGGGGGCACATAGTGGAGTCGGCCGTAGACGATGCCGGTATAGGCATAGCGGGACTGCTGCCAGACGACCGGTGCGGACTGCTGTTTCATCGCACGGTGAGTAAACGGCGGCATTGCCGGATATTGCCCTTTACCGAAAGCGCCGGGATCGTTGTTATAGTAGGCACTCAGCGTATCGTAGGGGGTCCAGCCTGGCGTTGTCCCGACGGTCGAGTCGATCAATACTCCCCGGGCAATGATTCCCGCCGTCGAATCGCTCCAGGCGATATACTCACCGATACCGCTGTCGGCACTTGATGAAGAGATCACCGGCGTCCCCCACTGCCCGGGGTCGAGTCCTTTGTGATAGCCGACGGTCTGCTTGATCGGCATCAGTTCATAATCGGAGACCGGAAGACCGGCTGAGGAATCGAAGTAGTCCTTGAAGACGAGTTCTCGCAGGAGAACTTCCCGCTCACCGGCACTGGCGTGAGCGGAGCTCCAGGGATGTGCCGTCCAGACGACCGAGGCAATGACCGAGGAGTCATTGATGCGACGCCAGGTCAGCGAGGGGTGAGAGTTCTGCGTGCTGATCGGGTCGGCCGGACCGGTGGTCGTGCTGATCCAGTGCTCGATCGGTTCCCAGAGGACGGCCCCGAGGGAATCCATGGGGAGTGACCGGCGGAGATAGACGTGCCAGTCGTTGGCGTTGGAATCGAATCGGTGGTAGACGGCCATGTATCTCTGATCGTCGGCCAGGTAGAGACACTTGCGTTGGTTATTCCGCGTCAGGATGCCGGGAATCATGGATTCGTCAGGCTGGGCATATGTAACCATGAGTAAACAAGCTCGACCCGGCCCCAGCAAAACGTTGAATTTGCCGGTTCCCAGAGCGGAAAGGTCCAGGACCGTGTCGACTCTGGCCCGTTTACCGATCAGCGGCAGGTGTGCCGTATCGGGAAACACTTCCTGCACCCGGACGAAATTGCTGTACTGATCCGACGTATCGGGATTCCTCAGATTCAGGTCAAGTTCGATGACCCGCGTACCGGTCAGCGTGTCAAGAATCGCCTTAGTCGCCGCCGAGTAGCCGATGTCTGCGCTGTCGTAGTTCTCTACCGAAAAGGCGCGGCGGTTTGTCACAGATATCCAGTTCGTGTCCAGCAACCGGTTCCGCACCCCGCCGGTCGTGTCGATCATCGTGTCGTAGAATCCCAGTTCTACGTATGTCCGCCACGCCGAATCGATCTCGCCGGTCACCGGATGCCACGACCGAACGTTCGTCACGATCTCATCCGACGGCAGCGTCCGGTGAGTCACACCTCCACTTCCGTCATATCCTGCAGCCGGTTCATCCACCTGAAAGTGGACGCTGTAGGCATCCCGCCACCGCAACCGCTTCATCACCGGACCGAGTTGCTTGTACCAGGGCAGCAGCGACTTCAACTCCGTGTACGTGTCGCGGAAACCGAAATAGAGTTCGCCGAACATCGCGAACGTATCGCGACTGAATTCACCTTCCGCGTTGAGAAACGCGATCTTCCGGTTCTGCATCGGCATGTTGATCACGTTGTAGAGCGAATCGCGCATGTAGATGCCGGCAAAGCCGTTCTCATTGAACCCTCCCTCACTCACCAGATAGTTCGTATCGCGGTTCGAGGCCGTGTCGTTCAGAACTTCGGCAATCGATTCGGCACTGCTGTCCTTCTGAAACCACGGAGAAAAATTCGTCTTATAAAAAACAAGCCCGTATGATCCGTAGCCGAGAACCATCGAGTTGAGCATGGCCCGCACCTCCGCCCGCACGAAACGGTGGTCCATTATCGTGTCGTAGCGGTTTTCTCCCGCATCCCAGAAAATCTTGAAGTTGCTCTGCAAGCCGGCGTAGCCGGTGTAGCGTCGTCCGGTGACCCGCCCCAGATGGGCCGTCTCATACATCGTCTTCATCCGCCAGAGATTCGTTTTATGCGAGATCGGGAAATCCTGTCCCGGGATCGCCGCACCCAGTCTTCCGTGCTGCCAGATCAGTTCCATCGTATCGATGCGCCCCTTCAGTAGCGAGTAGTAGCCCGCTACGGACATCGAATCGAAGTCGAACAGCAGAGGGATATCGAATCTTCCCCCGTTGTGCTGCGCGGCACTCGGAATGTCGGAAATCGATACGCCATTTGCTTTGATATCGAAGTAGTCGCCGAAGTTCCAGAAGCCGGTTCCGATATAGCTGCCGACGACCGAGCGGTTGGCGTTGCCGTTCCACTGAAGATACGGGAGGGCCCAGCCGTGCTCGGCGGTCATCGTGTCACCGGGACCGAAGGCGTAGAGCGGATTATTCTCCACGACGTTTTCCTGCAACCCGCGAAAGCCGTTGTAGGCGAGCATCGGAGGTTCGTCGGAGCCGTAGACGTTGAGGAAACCGGATTTGAGCGTGGAGTCGGGGAGCTTCATCGCCAGCGTGTCGATCTCCCGGCGGACGGCATTCCGGTAGCTGACCCCCTCCGCCTCATCGGTCCAGAGCATGTGCGTAATCGAATCGCGGATGCTGACCGAGTGCAATGCCATCTTCTCGGTGCCGACGTAGATCACCTCCAGATCGCTGCTCTTGGCCGTCACGCCGGTGTCGGTCGGACCGCCCATTCCTTCGCGCTGGAAGTTAATCCGCTTGGCGACTTCGCGGTATGCGTTCCAGTTAGAAAAAGGAGGTGGATCTACAGGAGCTAGTTCTCCTCGTGTAACAGCGACCGACTTGTACAGAAACCGCATGTTCGTTGTAGCAGTATCCGGAGCACCTGTAACGTTTGCCGAATCCCGATACGTCTTCCATTTATCCACCTCGTAGTACACGTTCAGGACCAGCATCGTGTCGCCGTTGCTTCCCCCTCCACCTTCAAACAGATGCCCCTTCACCACAAGGTAATGCGGAAGGCGAAACGTGTTCCAGTAGTCTCCCTTGTGATATCCCGGATGATCCGGATCGGGATACGCATAGTTGACGCCGTCGAAGAGTTCCGACGAGTTGATCGGATTTGTCGTCTTTACCCAACTTGTCCCGTTGAAGGTGGAATCCCAACGCTCGGTCTGACCCGACTGATACCGGAACGCAATCCCCGAGGCCACCGTGTCACCCGCCATCGACGGGCTGTAGACCGCCTCGCGATAGGAAAAGTTCTTGTACCGTGGATAGCTGTGCTGATAGAATGTATTCGTTCGCAATTCCGTCGTGTCAACTCGCGTAAACTTGTTGTCGTACCACCGCGAGACCGTCAACAGGTTCGTCAGCGCCCCGATCGCTCGCATCTCCGACGTGTCGAACGGATAGAACACCGCCTCGCGTGCCTCCTGCGACTGGTTGATGTACGACGGCACACCGTGGGTGCCCCCGTAGATCGCCAACGGCACCACATACTTTCCCGAAGGGGCCGAGTTGATCAGCGTCTGGTAGCGACCCCAGTAATCAAACAGACCAACGCCCTTCTCCACCGAGTAGATTGCGTAATCGGCGTTAATCCGCTCCATGTAGTCCCAAACCTCGTTCATCGCCACCTGGTTGTAGGTGTAGAAGAAGATCCCGACCGGGAAGTCCGACGGATATTTCCGCGTGATCGTCACACGGTCGACCGCCGTCGAATCGTACCAGTCCCGGTAGCCGGGAGGTTGTGCCGAACTTTGCTCGACCTCCCCGACGAGCAACAGCAACAGGGTGAGACCGAAAACCCCGAGCCATCCGGAACGCATACTCCGGGGATTTCGATCGTGTTGTGAATTGTGGTTATACATAGGATTCTCCATGTATATAGGTTATGGGTTCAGCAGCCGACGAAGGCTGCCTTGGATTCCACACTTGGGATGATACACACACACTTATTGCTTGACCACCTCCCCGCTGCCGATCAGATTCCCCTCTTCATCAAAGGCAACGACGCGATAAGCACCCGAAGCCACATCGTTGCACTGCCACAATGCCGCACCCAGACCCGGATCCACTTCTCCGGCAACGACCTCGCGTCCAACCATGTCATAGACCACGAACCGCACCGGCTTGTGCTTCAGGTTCCCGCGCCAGGCGATATGCAATTCATCGACCACAGGGTTCGGCCACAGGTACAGACCACCCGACTCTCCGGCAATCGGATATTCGCGCACACTCAACGTCGTGTCATCTAACGGAATCGTCGGCCCTCCCGCCACCACGAAGGCCACACCGCTGCGGAAGTTGTACTGCCAGTCCCCGGCGATGAAATCATCGTAGCCGTCGCCGGTCACGTCGCGAATTGCCATCATATTCAAGATGTCGACATCGTCCAGTGCCGGACTGTACCACGCATCATAGTCATAGTCCGGGCCATACTTCGCTCCCGAGACCAGCATCAGCGTCGGTAATTCGCCATTACGCCGCGGACCATAGAGCGGAAGCATTTCATAGCGTCGGAGACTGTCATTGAGATAGCCCGGCGAGGCCGACAGGCGGCCGGTCTTGTAGAACAGGTCAGCAGAATCGACATCAAAACTTCGCGTGCGAACATTTCCTCGGGTCGACAGGAAGACCGATGTTCCGTCGACGCCTCCCCCCGTATATCCGGCAAGATCTACGGCATCGTCTCCATCGAGATGATAAAAACCGAAGTGACCGCTGCTTTGAAAGGCGGTCTGTCCGTTGATCAGAGGAAGATCACGATCCGGAGAACGCTCCGACCAGGAGCGGGGTGAATTTTCATCCCCCCAGTAGAATCGCAGGTTCCAGCCTGCGTTCTCATAATATCCGCCGTAGGCCATGTCAAGCCGATGATCGCCGTCAAAATCCGCAAACCACGCACGCCAATTATCGGCATCACCGAATTGACTGGAATCCTTCACGATGACATCCGGTTCATCTAACTGAAACTCCGGCCCTCCGTAATAAATCCAGACCTGATTTGAACGATCCAACCCTGTATCGTGGCGTTCACCGACTCGAACACCTCCCAAAATTACTGCTATATCATCGATTTCATCGTTGTTTGCATCAATAACACTAACGTCTAGGAAAAATCGTTCGATCGGCGGTTGTTGTCTACCAAAATCTATACTAACACTCGGCACTGCATTGACTCCTGTTTTTGTCACTTCATGCAGTTGCATTATATCATACGAACGGGTAGCTCCATCTACGACTTCCTTGTATCCATTAATAAAAAGGATGTAGTCTTTTTGGTTATGCCAGAAATCTCCAACGTGAGGTGTTGGCCATCCTACTGAATCTTTCACCCAGACTGGTTCTGTTGAAAGGAGTGTTCCACCGTCATAATAGTACCATCGCCGTGTTGATCCCTGATACTGGGCAAAATCGGCTGTGTCATCACCGCCAATGTCTTTTCCACCCCAGACATTCTCACCAAATTCCTCATTACTGATCCCATCCCCACGAACCTCCCACACTTTCTTCAACTGTACTGCCTTCGGATTGGCCGTCAGGATATTTTGCCCATGGAGAGTCGTGCCCGTCAGCAGAAGCGCTCCGAGGAGCGGGAGAAAGAAGCGGATATAGGAAGGTGTAGAGCGCATAAGATTTAGCTAAACTATCATGGCCTGAAGCTATGGGTTTTAACAGTTTCGTACAAGGTAAAAATCCGTCCCTTTTTCTTCGATTGAGTGCATTTCACGCCTCTTTCTGTCGGTTGCCGGACCACTCTATCTTCGTTGCTTAACCACCTCCGCACTGCCGATCACCGTTCCCTCTTCGTCAAAGGCAACGACGCGATAAGCACCCGAAGCCACATCGTTGCACTGCCACAATGCCGCACCCAGACCCGGATCCACTTCTCCGGCAACGACCTCGCGTCCAACCATGTCATAGACCACGAACCGCACCGGCTTGTGCTTCAGGTTCCCGCGCCAGGCGATATGCAATTCATCGACCACAGGGTTCGGCCACAGGTACAGACCACCCGACTCTCCGGCAATCGGATATTCGCGCACACTCAACGTCGTGTCATCTAACGGAATCGTCGGCCCTCCCGCCACCACGAAGGCCACACCGCTGCGGAAGTTGTACTGCCAGTCCCCGGCGATGAAATCATCGTAGCCGTCGCCGGTCACGTCGCGGATCGCCATCAGCTTCGAGAAATCCACATCCTCCTTTGCCGTGCTGAACCACGCCTCATAGTCATAATCCGGACCATACTTGCTGCCGGAAACCAGGATTAGCGACGGGTATTCGCCGTTGCGCAGCGGTGCACCGAGCGACAACATCTCGTAGCGTCTCAGGCTGTCATTGAGGTAGCCGACCGATGGGGGAGAGAATCCGGTCTTGTAGAACAGATCGGCTGAGTCGGCATGGAAACTTCGTGTGCGGACATCTCCTCGGGTCGACAGGAAGACCGACGTCCCGTCCGTATCTCCTCCGGTATATCCGGCGATGTCTGCGCCATCGTCTCCGTCGAGTTGGAAGAACCCAAAGCTTACCGAGCTGCTAATACCGGTCTCTCCATTAATAAGAGGGACATCGCGGTCAGGAGGTCGTTCCGACCACGAGCGGGGCGAACGGTTATCTCCCCAATAAAACCGCAGGTTCCACCCAGCATTTTCGTAGTCTCCTGCGAAGGCCATGTCGAGTTGATGATCGCCGTCGAAATCCGCGAACCATGCACGCCAATTGTCGCCATCACCGAATTGACTGGAGTCCTTGACGATGACATCCGGCTCATCCAACTGAAAGTCCGGCCCTCCATAGTAAATCCAGACCTGATTAAAAAGATCAATCCCCGTATCACGGCGGTATCCCACACGAATACCTCCGAGAACCGCGATCACGTCATCAACACCATCATTATTTACATCATGAACTGCTATCTCTCTCAGAAATCGCTCTATTGGAGGTTCTTTCGTGCCGTAATCTACCTTAATTATCGGTTCGCTGCTGATTCCTGAGTCCGTTAATTCATACAATAACATGATATCATAATACCGGGTAGCTTGATCGACCACTTTTTTATAGCCACCCACGAATACGAACTGTTGCTTTCCACTACCCCAATAATCCCCAATTGAGGGCCATCCTATTGAATCAACCATCTGAATGAATTCATTTGAAAGCTCCTTGCCCCCACCGTAAAAGTACCAGCGATACTCCGACAACTTCAATTGCCCATAATCAGCCGTATCGTCTCCATCGAGATCAACCCCGCCCCACACATCATACCCGAACTCCTCATTACTAATCCCATCCCCACGCACCTCCCACACTTTCTTCAACTGTACTGCTTTCGGGTTGGCTGTTAGTACATTTTGCCCATGGAGAGTAGTGCCCGTCAGGAGAAGCGCTCCGAGAAGCGGGAGGAAAATGCGGATATGGGAAGGTATAGAATGCATACACTTTAGCTAATGAATCATGGGCTGAAGTTATCGGTTTCAACAGTCTCACACAAGGCAAAAATCGATCCCTTTTTCTTCGTTTGAGTGCATTTAGGACCTCTTTCTGCCGATTGCGGACGTTGATTCCAAGAACGGTTTCCAAAAACGAACCAGAGATAAGTCATGAGCGGTTAATAAATACGACAGCCATCACATCATTGATGTGATGGCTTGTTTATCCTCTGCATTGCAGCACCGGCAACAACTGATTATTGCCGTGATTCACCTGGTACATGGCTTTTGTTATCGTACCACCACCCGTCCGCTAAAGACCTCCTCCCCACTCTGCAAGCGAAGCCAGTAGACTCCGGAACCATGTCCCGAGGCGTCCCATGTCGCTTCGTAACCTCCGGACGGCAGGGCCTCGTCGAACAGGAGCGCAATCCGGCGCCCTCCGGCATCGAAGACCTCCAGTCGGGCGGGACCGTCGAGGCCGAGAGAGAACGCGATTTTCACCTGATCCCCGGATGGATTCGGCACGGCTCGCGGAGGTGCGAATTTAGCTGCGTTAACTTCGATCAGCCGGAAGCTCAGACCGCAGATCGTGTCAAGTGCGGCGTATCCCGGCTCACTGATGAACGTCACGCATTCGCTTCCGCTCCGCAGACTGAACGTCAGTTCGGTCCCCAACGCCGTCCCCAGATAGATCCGGCTTCCGAACCTGAGCAATGTTCCTTCTCCTTCAAGTTCGCGACCGTCGGGAGTCAAGAGCGTGACGCTCAGATAACCCGGTCCGACCGAGTCGACCCGCACGCTCCACCCTTCAAGCAATGTCCCCTCAAGCAGTTTCGCAACGGTCGCGGCATCGACACGCATGACCAGCGGATCGAAGGTGACCTCGAAGCCGAGTTCGGTAATGCCGGCCCCTTCCGGCAGAGGATCGATCTCCACATCGATCGGAAGATCCTCGCCGGTCTCCGCGTGGTAATCGCGACGAATGCGGGAGAGAACGGGAACAGACTCCAGAACCGCGACCGTCACCGTATCGAAGCGTTCGCACCCGGTTGCCGGATCGCTGATCCGGAGCGTATAGGTTGTCGTCTCCGTCGGCGATGCAATCGGTGATGGAGA
Organism: uncultured Ignavibacteria bacterium; assembly: GCA_965650895.1. Taxonomy (GTDB): domain Bacteria; phylum Bacteroidota; class Ignavibacteria; order OLB7; family OLB7; genus JAGWAZ01. Next base: position 9,175 of record CBFGQN010000064.1, read on the forward strand.
GAAGGGACCGTCAAGTCCGGTCTCCGGCATCCATTGGTAGATCAACTCGGGACGACCTTCCGCTCCGGAACCGAGCCGGACGCTTCGCCCGGCACAGATACCCCGGTCCTCTCCGGCCCCACCGGGAGGCAATTCCCGCACTGTGACCAGAACGGTATCGAACGCCTCGCACTTCGTCTGCCGGTCGAGGACGCGGAGGATGTACGATGTCGTCACCTCCGGACGGACGAAGGGCTGATGGCTTCCGGGGTCATCAATGCCGATTTCCGGCGTCCAGAAATAGTCGAGGTCAGCCTCCCGTTCCCCTTCGCCGAGGCGGTAGGCTTCGCCGGAACAGATCGCTCCGTCCGCTCCGGCCCGGGCTATGGGAAGTTCATGTACGGTGACCGGAACCGAGTCGATCACCGAACATCCGGTCGCCGGATCGCTCAGGCGAAGTCGGTAATAGGCAGTCGCCGCAGGCGTGGCCGTCGGGTTTGCGCTCGTCGCATCGTCAAGCGGTTCCGACGAACTCCACTCGTAGCGGAACGACCGTCCCGGCACATCCTCGACGACGGCCTCAAGTCGGACGCTCTCTCCCGCACAAATGCTTTTCTCCGGCATCGAGAGGATCATCGGCGGATCGACCACCGTCACGAGCGTCGAATCGACGGCCGAGCATCCGGTCCGCAAATCGGTGACCAGAACCCGGTAGAGTGTCGGGACCGAAGGGGTTGCAACCGGTCTTCTGAGGCCCGCATCGTCAAGCGTTCCCGAAGGACTCCAGTCATAACGAAGATGTTCTTCAGCAACACCCGGCACGTCCACATCGAGTTGCACGCTCTCTCCTCGACAGATCGTGAGGCCGGGGAGGGCTTCAATCGGCAGAGGATCGCGGACGGTGACGACGACCGTGTCGAATCCGTCGCACTCCTCGGTGACGATCCCCCGCACAATGTACTTCGTCGTAACCGTCGGCGAGACGACCGGCGATGAACACGCGGTACAACTCAACTCGCCGTCAGAAGACCATTCGTAGCTGTTTGCTCCGCTTGCCGAGAGGGTAACCGACTGGCCGGGGCAAATGGTCGTGTCGGTTGAAGCCCGGACCTCCGCAATTTCGGTTACCGAAACGGTCACACTGTCGCGTGCGATACACCCGGCTTCGTTCTCCACGGTCAGATAATAGGTCGTCGTTTCCTCCGGTGCAGCAACGGGATCCGGACAATCAAGACAACTCAGTTTCTCGTCCGGAGACCACAGGAAGGTTCCCTCTCCACTCCCCTGCAATTGCATGCTTCCTCCGCGACAGATCGTACCACCTGCTCCGGCATCAACGGTCGGCTGCGGACTGACGGTAATGTAGAGCGTGTCGTAGCCTGCTTTGCAGGAGCCGAAAAGAGCGAACGTCACTCTGTACGTTCCGGGATTCGGATACCGGATACCGGCAGGAAAGCGTTCGGTGGAGGAGGTGCGGGAGGCCCCTTCAAACGACCAGAGAACATCGGTGAACTGCCCCCCGCTTTCATCGAAGAAATCGATCGACTCTCCGGCACATATCACGCTGTCGCTTGCCCGGATTGCTGCGTTCAATTCATTTGCCCCTCCTCCCCTCAGACCGATCAGGCCGTCAATGCAGTTCGGGAATCCCTGATTGGGATTTCCGTTGATCGGGATATCGAACGCAATACCGATGCTCTCGACAACAGGGTTCTCCTGGTCGGAATCCCTGATCCGAAGAATATCCTGCGGAAGAAGGACCGACAGAGGGAGAGAGGAGACGTAGATGTTCCGGTCGGGACCGAGCTGCATTCCGAACACCTCGGCCGGATCGATTCCCGAAGTCCAGGAAACACGGTGTCGTGTCGCCGCGACGGGTGAACCGTCCAGAGTGTAGCGGTAGATCTCTTTCCCTTCCCCCACATATAAATATCTGCTCGAAGCCGAAAAGCTCGCCCCGTAGGATGCGGTCAGCGAGGCGACCAGACCGGTGACGCGCCCGGTCGTGTTGTCGAATGCAAGAAGTTCTCCGGTCTGATTTTGCAGAACGATTGAGAAGAGATACTGTCCGTTCGGTGAGGCTTTCAGATACCCGATAAAGAACTGCTGACCGGGAGTGGCCGGGTGGACCGATCCGGCCGCCGAGACCACCGGCGTGCGGTTCAGACCGTTGGTCGAAAGTTTCCACGTGAAGAACTGATCGGAACCGAGATGGTGGGCAACGATCCAGAATTCCTCTCCGTTGCAGTGCGGAACGGCTACCAGCTTTTCGGTCGCCTTCGGCAGCAGCGAGTTGTTTTTGGTCG
>CBFGQN010000065.1:0-11414 GCA_965650895.1 uncultured Ignavibacteria bacterium
CTCCGCCGGTCGCCGTTGAATGCTGTTCCGAGGTATGCTCCATGAGTTATCCGAACCTGTTTCTCCTGCTCAGACCGCCGGGCGTCCGTTCTCCAGACAGAGATCCACCAGATCGTCGATCCCGGCCGTACCGACACACATCACCGTGTCGGCCCCTCCCCAGTAGATCTTCACCGTTCCGTCATCCTCCGGTATCGCCCCGCAGGTGAAGACCACATTGTGAACGTAGCCGACCCGTTCCCACGGGTCTTCCGGCTCCAGAATCCACTCGTCACCGACGCCGAGAATCCTTGCCGGGTTCTCCGGATCGTGCAGGGCAACGCCCAGCCGGTAGACCGATCCGTCCATCGTCGGGAACACCCCGTGATAGATGTGCAACCATCCCCTCTCCGTCCGGATCGGCGTGGCCCCCGGTCCGATCTTCATCTCGTCCCAGTGATAGCCGACCGGTTTCATCACCAGCTCGGCATCCCCCCAGTGGACGAGATCGGGAGACCACGAAATCCAGATCGACCAGGGGGAGATCTCCGAATGAGGCCGGTCCAGCCGCGCATAGCGACCGCCGAACTTCTCCGGAAAGATGACCACATTTCGGTAATCGGCCTGCGTGATCAGCGAGATTCGCTCGAACCGCTCGAAATCCTCGGTCACCCCCAACGCAATCCGGACACCGTGACGGGAGTATGCGCTGTAGGTCAGATAGTACTTCCCTTCAATCTCCGCGATCCGCACATCCTCGACCCCGTACTCCTCATAGATGCCGAACGCCCCCTCGGTCGCCGGAACGATAAAGGGCTCCGGTCTCGCCCTGAAATCAAATCCATCCTCACTTTCGGCAACACCGATCACCGAGCGTCCGTTCCGCCGGTGGGAACGGAAAAGCATGATGTAGCGATCCCGGAACTTTGCCATACCGGCGTTGTGGACCGTGGCGACCGGATAGGGAATATCTTCCTTCGTCAGGATCGGATTTCCCCGGTAGCGTTCGACAATCTCCATAATTTCTCACCTGAACGTTCGTGTAAAGTCATCCTCACCAACGACCGGCTTCCATACCTTCTCTGCGGTCAATGCCGGGAGGAGGAGTCAAGGATTGTCCGATAGGTCCGCAGATAATCGTCCACCATCCGGTCGACGGTAAAGCGTTCCTCGGCGGTCTTCCTGCAGGCGACACGGTCGATCTCCCTCACCCTTGCAACCGCATCAATCCCCTCCTCGGTTCCCCCCACAAGCAGACCATCGACGCCGTCACGAATCAGTTCCGGCATGCTCCCCCGGGCATAGGCAATCGTCGGAGTCCCGCATGCCATCGCCTCGACGATGGAAAGTCCGAACGGCTCGTCAAAATCGATCGGATGGAGCAGGGCAAACGCCCCTCCCAGCAACCCGTCCCGTCGATCCGGTCCGACACTCCCCAGATACTCCACATGCCTGTTATCGATAAAGGGTTCCACCTCGCGACGGAAATAGTCTTCATCCTGGATGATCCCGGCCATTTTCAGTTTCCTGTCGCTCTCCCGCGCAATCCTGATCGCCTCGGCCGCCCCCTTGTCCGGATGGATGCGACCGAAGAAGAGGAGATAATCTCCCCCTGTTTTGTTGAAGGTAAAACGTTCAATATCAATGCCGTGGTAGATCGTCGCGACGTAGTCCAGTCCGGGATCCCGGTCGGCATCGCTGATCGAGACATAGGAGACGTGACCGTTATAGCGACGGTAGACCGGTTTGATCAGATCCGACGAAAATCCGTGGATGGTGGTCACCACCGGCGTCTTCACCAGGCGGCTGTAGGAAAGAGGAAAGAAATCGAACTGGTTGTGAATGATATCGAACGACTCCGCCTGCTCGAAGACCGAGGCGATGTGGAGCGCCTCGGCCACCTTGGCGTCGATCTCCGGGTCTTCCTCATAACCATGCGGTACCACCGACTGCAGTTTCCCCGCCGTCAGGGAATCGCCGGTGGCGAAAAGCGTCACCTCCACTCCCCGGGCCACAAGACCTTCGGTCAGAAGCGAGGTCACCCTCTCCCACGGTCCGTAATGCCTCGGCGGAGTCCGCCAGGCAATGGGGGCAAGCATGGCAACGCGCAGGCCCTTCCCGAGCTTGCCCCCCTCCCCGTCGGCTGACCTCTTCATCAGCCTCGATAGACCATCGGTGTGTTCACGATACTGTTCCCGGTCACCATGCTCCGCACCTCCTGCGACAGGGGACGGCAGACAAGCGAGGCAAAGAGATCATCGTATCTCTCGGCCACCCGCTCCCAGGTCATCGACCGGGAATACTCGTATGCACACCGATAGATCTCCTTCCGCTTCCGTTCATCGCCGAGAAGAGAGGAGACCGCTTCGGCAAGTTTTTCGGACGACTCGAAGTCGACCAGAACACCCCGTCCCTGCGCCAGCAGGTCGGCTGCATACCAGTAGGGTGTGGAAACCAGTGCGCGACCGGCCGCAAGGGCATAGGAGAGCGTACCGCTCGATATCTGATCCCGGTTCCGGTAAGGCGTAACGTACACATCACAGGCCTGAAGGAAGCGGCAAAGCTCGTCGTTGGCGATATAGCGGTTGACGAAGGTAACGTTCCGCTCCACGCCGAGGCGTGCAATCTGTGCCTTCAACTCGTCGCGGTACTTCTCCCCCTGCTGTGCGACGATGCAAGGATGTGTAGCCCCGGCAATCACATAGAGTATGTCCGGATGTTCGCCGACGACGGCCGGAAGAGCGTCGACCATCACTTCGATCCCCTTGCTCGGGCCGATCAGACCGAAGGTCATCACCACTTTGCGTCCCTCCCAGCCGAACTCTCCTTTAAGATCTTCCGGATCCGTAAAGGGAATGTCCGGAATGCCGTGCGGAATCACCCGGACGTTGTGAAGCGACGGAATCCGGTAGACGTGCCGCATCAGATTCAGTCCGCAGGGGGTCAGGACCACCGCAGAATCCGACGCCTGCAACAGTTCCCGCGTCCGGGTATGATACTCCGGCGACGGATCGGCAAGCAACGTGTGGAGTGTGGTAACCACCGGGATCTGAAGGCGACGGAGCATATCGATAATGTAGGCCCCCTCGGCTCCGCCGAAGAGACCGAACTCATGTTGCAGGCAGACGAGGTCATAGCCCTGGCGATGCAGAAAATCGCCACACTCGACATACGACTCCCAGTTGTTCCGCTCCACCCTGCAGACAACCTCATTCGGATAGTCGATCTCCCCGGGTCTCTCCGCCACGGCGATCACATCCACAGTCATCTCCGGTTGATACCGGAGCAACGCCTCCCGCAGGTCGGCGGTAAACGTGGCGATCCCGCATTTCTGCGGAGGATAGGAGGCGATCATGGCCACTCGCCGGGGTTTCATTCCCACAGTCTGCGTTGTCACCGTGGGGGGGCGTTCCCTGAACTTCGACAGACTTCTCGGAGGTGTCGTCTCTTTCAGCGTCAACATTTCGGGGGACAGCAAGGATTTCTGATGCGCGGCGATCTCTTTGGAAGAGACCACCCCTGTATTTGATACCGGCATAAGCAGTTCTCCCTTGTTCCGGTCGTCCTCCGGACGACCATCTATAATTATTCTGTTTTTTTTAACACACTCCCCAGAGAGAGACCGAAACCGGCCTCTCCTCCAGTGGGGAAAAGAATATAGAGAGAGAAAGATCAAGGGAACGTAAAGAGGGGGAGTTTTTTCGTCAGACACATCTCCCGACGGGATTGTATCAGGAGCAGGAGCGTATTGGAGAGAGGAAACCGTCGGATAGAAAAGAGAGAAAGTAGAAAAGATCTCCCGCTTCCGAGAGGGACGGCAAGCATCCTTCTCGGAAACCTCACAAAAAAAGCGAAAGAGTTGAAACTCTCCCGCTTTACCTTCTCCCACCCTGCCCCCGGACAAGCGTAGGGTGAGCGCTTGTCTGGAAGATGCGCTGCATCCGGTACGTCGACGATGCTCCTTCCCCTTCTGCAATCAGGCCCCACACCATCAGAATGCTGAAAGAGACATCGGCTTCGGGGAAGAAGTGGCGTGGAGAGGAGGAAAGTTGCAGGAGTGGGGGATTCTCGGTGGTAAGAAAGGGAGGTGCAGGATAAGACGGCGGAACTCTTTCAGCAGACGGAAGCGCGGATGGCCGAGGGAAGGTGGGTAGTCAGGAGAGCACCTGTCGACGAAGGCATCGTCTGTGGCCGGAGGAGTGCCTGCCGGGGGGACCGGCTGTCGGTGGGATAGCTGCCGGAAGGAGATCACCGGCTATCGGGGGTGCCTGCCGTCGGAGGGACACCCGCCGGGGGAGATCACCGGCGGCCGGGGGTGCCTGCTGTCGGAGGGGCACCCGCCGGGAGATCACCGGCTGCCCGGGGTGCCTGCTGTCGGAGGGGCACCTGCCGGGGGAGACCGGCTTGCCGGGGGTGCCGCCTTCGGCTCTACCCCCGGTTACGGAGTGTCGTCCCTGCGGGACTTGGAGGGGGCGTATCGATAGCGTTACATGACAAAGGGGTGGAACATCTGTTCCACCCCTTCATGGGATTTGCCGCTCGAATGTCCTCTCGGCATTTGAGAATCGGCATTCGTCATTCGCCAATCGAACTTATTCCTCCACTTCCTCCAGCTCCGCCGACTTGACGATCTTCTGCTCCACGTCTCCCGGCACCTCTTCGTAGTGGCTGAACTCGCGTGTGTAGCTTCCGCGTCCCTGCGTCAGGGAGCGGAGTCGGGCGGCGTAGCCGTAGAGTTCGCCGAGCGGCACCTGCGCCCGGATGATCTGCGTCGCCCCCTTCGAGTCCATCCCCATGATCCGTCCCCGCCGCGAGCTGAGATCCCCCATGATCTCCCCCATGTAATCGGCCGGGGCGGCGATCTCGATGTTCCAGATCGGCTCCATCAGCTTCGGATTGCACATGGTGAAGCCCTGACGGAAACACATCCGTCCGGCCGTCTTGAAAGCGTTTTCGTTCGAGTCGACCGGGTGCATCTTGCCGTCATAGAGAACAACCCGAACGTTCGTGATCGGATAGCCCGCGTAGACCCCACGGTTCAGCATCTCCATCACCCCCTTCTTTACCGCCGGAATGAACCGGGCCTCGATCGACCCGCCGACGATGGCGTTGACGAAGTGCAGTTTTCCTCCCCACGACAGATCCTCCAGCTCCTCACCACGCACGTTGTACTGACTCGGTACGGGCGTGTTCTCGTCGTAGGGGCCGACAAAGAAGTGAACCTCGCCGAACTGTCCGGCCCCTCCCGTCTGCTTCTTGTGACGATAACTTGTCGTGGCCGACTTGCGAATCGTCTCGCGGTACGGAATCCGCGGCGGCTTCATCTCCACCTCGATGCCGTACCGGTCCTGCAACCGCTTGATGATCACCTCCAGATGCATCTCCCCCAGACCGCTGACCACCGTCTCGTGCGATTCCGGGTCATGATAGACGTTGAAGGTCGGATCCTCCTCGTGCATCGTATGCAATCCCTCGCTCACCTTTGCCTCCTCCCCCTTCCCCTTCAGAACTACCGCCGCGTCGGTGATCGGCGCCGGGAAGATAATCGTCGGGATCTTTATCGGGTTGGACTTCGGAGCCAGCGTGTTGTTTGTATGGGTGTTCTTCAGCTTCACCACCGCACCGATGTCGCCGTAATGCAGCGCCGGAGCATCCTTCCGCTTCGAACCGTTTGTGGTGTAGACCTGATTGATCCGCTCGCCGGTTCCGTTCTGCACGTTCACCAGATCGATCCCCGGTTCCACCTTCCCGCCGAAGACCCGGAAGAAGGAAAGCTCGCCGACGTGATGCTCGCTCACGGTCTTGAAGACAAAGAGGATCGGATCGCCGGCGGAAGATTGCGAAAGTTCCACTCCCCCCTCAACTCCGGACTTCGCAGCAATCGGTGCCGGCATGTCCAGCGGACTCGGGCAATAGTCGACCAGGAAATCCATCAGCGGAGTCACGCCGACATTCTTCGTGCTTGAAACGGCAAAGAGAGGAAAAATGCGGCGCTGCATCAGGGCCGCCTTCACTCCGGTTCCGATCTGCTCGTCGGTCAGACTCCCGTTCTCGAAGTAGGCATTCATCAACTCCTCGCTCGACTCGGCCAGCGTCTCGACCAACCCCTCGCGCAGCTCGCTGCACCGGGCCTGCACATCATCCGGAATGTCGCCGCTGTCGGTATGCTTGCCGCTGCCGTCGTCGGAGAACGTCATGTACTGCATCGAGAGAATATTGACCATGCCGGTCAGAGCCTTGTCCTTGTAGACCGGATATTCCAGAGGAACGATGTCCCGCGAGAAGTGTTCGCGCAGATATGTCAGGGTCTCCTCGAAATGTGCCTGCTCGGTGGCAACCTTTGTCAGAGTAAAGAGGACCGGAATGCGTGACTCCTCGGCAAACTTCCACGCCGAGTCGGCGCCGAAACCGACGCCGGCCGAAGCGTCAACGGCCATCACCATCGTGTCGGCAACGCGAACGGCCGACTTCATATCGCCGATAAAATCGGGATAGCCCGGCCCGTCCAGAATATTCAGCTTGTGTCCCTTCCAGGTTGCGTTCAGAATGGAGAGGACCAGCGAGTGTGCGCGGTCGATCTCATCCTTGTGGTAATCGCTGACCGTCGAGCCGTCCTCGACCGATCCCATGCGGTTGGTCTCCCCAGCGGCGAAGAGCATCGCCTCGGCGAGCGTGGTTTTGCCGGCCCCTCCGTGTCCGGCCAACACAACGTTGCGGATTGCTCCGGATTCAAATTCAGCAGCCACGTTGTCCTCCGTTAATTCGGTTCATCGTTCGGTAGGTTAATCTCGCCCGGAAACCCGTCAGGGTCATCGCAGGGATCCCCCCCTCAGACAGCCGGCAACTCCTCCCCGCAGTCGGGATTCGGCGGATGGAAAGTATACGGAGTGAAGCGGAGGTGAGCAAGAGATCGTCCGGAAAAAAGAACCGTCCTCCCGAAGAATCGGGAGGACGGCGATGATTGCAGTCAAAACCTGTCCCCTGTCGGGGACGTGATCGGAAGACTTCCCTATCTCCCTGATCCGGCTTCCCTCTTGTTCTCCTTCCCCTTACTCGTCGGCGATCAGGGTCGCCTTCCACCGGTACTCGGGATTCACGGCATTCTCCGACCCGTGGAAGATCACCGTCCAGGCCTTGCCGACGGTGAGGTTGACCGGGATGTTGATCGGATCCTTCGCTTCGGAATCGTCGACAATCGAGAGGACGTCGGTATCGGCGTTGATCGAGATGTAGGCACCGCTGGACCCCTTGTAGGCGATGTTCGAGGCGATCGGCGCACCATCCGGCGAACCGATCTTCAGCGCACGCGGTCCGGCATCCCGGGCGGCATGAACAAAGCGGACGGCCACTTTCCCCCCCGAAGGATTGATCTTCTTTGTCGAAGCGACGAAGACCTCTCGCTGATCGACGTTTCCGGAAAAGATCACCGTTGCGTACTGACTGGAATCGTGTGCCCCGGTCGTGGTCGCCAGCGTGCTGCCGTCCAGTCCCTTGACCGTATACTTCTGACTCTCCCCGTTCGGCACCGTCGCTTTGAAAAACTCGCCGTAGATCGGGCTCTGCGAACTGACGGGCGTGCTGTCCCCCCAGAGGAAGGTCACCCCGGTCGGCAGCCCCGTGTTCACATGCAGGAAGGTGACCGGCGAGAAGCCGTATTCCTTCGGCGGCGCCACCGGATCGTCCTCGCCGCACCCGGCAAGAATGAAGCTTCCGGCAAGAAGAATCGCCAGGCTGTAGAAAGCCAGGCGTATGGTATGCGATGTCCGTTTGTTCATGCTGTTTCCCTCGCTGTCTGTTGATTATACCGTCAATTGAATATGCAGAAGTTCCTCGTCGGGGTTACGATCACACTACAGTGTGTGACCGGTCCGATATCGTCTTGGTTCCTGTACCCTTCCGACTTTAACTTGTCAGGTTCTTTCCACTTGAAAGCTGATTTTCCGCAGGACCGTACCTGACTCCGTAAGGACTTACATAGATGCCGACAACACCAGAGGCTTCGGCCAAGACACGTAGATCGAACAAATCTAACAAGCTGCAGGGTTCCAGCGCTCCGATGCCGAAGGAAGATTTCATCGGCATGGAGACGATCGTGGTGCGCGGAGCCGCAGAGCACAACCTGAAGAAGATCGACGTCACGATCCCCCGCGACACGCTGACGGTGATCACCGGACTCTCCGGCTCGGGGAAATCCTCCCTCGCCTTCGACACGATCTATGCCGAGGGACAACGCCGCTACGTCGAGAGTCTCTCCCCCTACGCACGTCAGTTTCTCGGGATGATGGAACGTCCGGACGTGGAACTGATCGAAGGACTCAGTCCGGCCATCTCGATCGAGCAGAAGACGATCTCGAACAACCCCCGTTCCACCGTCGGGACCGTCACCGAGATCTACGATTTCATCCGCCTCCTCTTCGCCCGCGTCGGCGTGCAGCACTGCGTCGATTGCCGCATCCCGGTCGTCCGCCAGAGTGTCGACCAGATCCTTGATGCCGTCGTCGAACGGTTCTCCGGCAAACGAATCGCCGTCCTTGCACCGGTAGTCCGTCGCCGCAAGGGACATTACCGGGAGCTGTTCGAGAAGATCATGCGGGACGGATTCACCCGTGTACGGATCGACGGAGAGTTCCGGGAGGTCGAGCCGGGGATGCAGCTCGACCGCTACAAAATTCATGACGTGGAGATCGTGGTCGACCGGCTTGCGGTGGAGGAAGAAGGGCGCTCCAGACTGTTCGGTTCGATAGAGACCGCACTCCGGTTCGGCGAGGGGACGCTCTTCATCGCCGACTGGGATGATCCGAAAGAGCAGGCCCTCTTCAGCGAGAAGCTGGCCTGTCCGAACTGCAACCGGAGTTACGACGAACCGGAACCGAACTCCTTCTCCTTCAACTCACCCTACGGTGCCTGTCCCGACTGCGACGGACTCGGGGAGTCGTTCGGCTTCGGACTGGATCTGATCATGCCGGACAAAAGCCGCTCGCTGATGCAGGAGGGGATCGTTCCCCTCGGCAAGCCCCGCCGCAACTGGCTCTGGGCACAGGTCGGTGCCGTTCTCCGCGAGTTCGGTCTGGACGAGAAGACACCGCTGGAGGACTATCCCGACAAGGCATTGAAGACATTGCTGCACGGGGGTGGGACGAAGAAGTTCGACGTGATCTATACCTATCCGAACGGCAAGACAAAGAAGTACGTCCACCGGTTCGAAGGAGTGATCGGCACGATGGAACAGGGGGTGCAGACCTCCGACGCCGCACGGCGACGCTACGCCCCCTTCATGAGCGCAACTCTCTGTCCCACCTGCAACGGTCAACGTCTGCGCGAGGAGAGCCTTGCGGTACTGATCGATGGAAAGAATATCCACGACGTTGTCTCCCCTCCGATCGATGAGGCGATGGAGGGACTGGAAAGACTGGATCTGAACGACCGGCAGAGAATGATCGCCGGACCGATTATCCGGGAGCTTACCTCCCGTCTCGGCTTTCTTCTGGAGGTCGGCCTCCACTACCTGACGCTCGACCGTTCGGCCCGGACCCTTTCCGGCGGCGAATCGCAGCGGATCAGGCTGGCAACGCAGATCGGCTCGCAACTGAGCGGCGTCCTCTACGTGCTGGACGAACCGTCGATCGGACTTCACCAGAGCGATAACAGAAAACTGATCGAGTCGCTGAAGCGGCTGCGGGACATCGGCAACACGGTTCTGGTGGTGGAGCACGACCGGGAGATGATCGAATCGAGCGACTTCGTGATCGACCTCGGTCCGGGAGCCGGAGAGCTTGGCGGAGAGCTGATCGGTGCGGCCCCGCCGGAACAGTTCATTCAGCGAAGAAAGAAGGGAAAGAAGAGTTCCGGATCGAACGGAGCGACCTCCAGCGGAACGTGGGCCGCAGGGGTGACCCATCCGGTGGAGATCGACCGGAGTCTGACCTTTCAGTATCTGACCGGCGAGCGGGAGATCGAGACGCCGGAGAAGCGGCGGGAAGGGAACGGACTGGAGATCGTGCTGAAGGGGGCCAGCGGACACAACCTGAAGAATGTCGACCTGAAGGTTCCGCTCGGCCTGCTGGTCTGCATCACCGGACTCTCCGGCTCGGGCAAATCGACGCTGATCAACGAGACCCTCTACCCGGCCCTCCACCGGCGCTTCTTCAAGAACAGCACGCTGGTTCCGCTCCCCCACAAAAGCATCAGCGGACTGGAGAACGTCAACAAGATCATCGACATCGATCAGGCGCCGATCGGCCGGACGCCCCGATCCAACCCGGCGACCTATACCGGCCTGTTCACCTTCATCCGTGACCTCTTCGCCGAACTTCCGGAGTCGAAGATCCGGGGGTATGCACCGGGACGCTTCAGCTTCAACGTGGAGGGGGGACGCTGCGAGGAGTGCAGCGGCGACGGGATGAAGAAGATCGAGATGAACTTCCTGCCCGATGTCTACGTGGAATGTGAAGTCTGCGGCGGAGAACGATACAATCGGGAGACGCTGGAGGTCAGGTACAAGGGGAAGTCGATCGCCGACGTGCTCGGGATGACGGTGACCGAGGCGCTGGAATTCTTCAAGGACATTCCACGCATCAAACGGAAGCTGAAGACGCTCCACGAGGTCGGACTCGGCTACATCCGTCTCGGCCAGCAGGCCACCACACTCTCCGGCGGCGAGGCGCAGCGGGTGAAGCTGGCGACGGAGCTCTCGAAGGTCGGGACCGGCAGCACCCTCTACCTGCTGGACGAACCGACGACCGGACTCCACTTCGAAGACGTAAAGATGCTCCTGAAGGTGCTGGATTCGCTGGTGGAGAAGGGGAACACCGTGGTGGTGATCGAGCATAATCTGGACGTGATCAAATGTGCCGACCACATCATCGATCTGGGTCCGGGCGGGGGCAAACACGGCGGCCGGATCGTCGCCGCCGGCACCCCCGAAAAAGTAGCCCGAAGCAAGAAGAGCCTGACGGCGGAGCATTTGCGGGAAGAGTTGTGAGAGTTGATGGAGAGAAGTGTTTGTGAGGTCAGCTCTCAGGAGCATGCTTTGCGTACTCCTCGGTGGATTGCGTTTTGCGCCACTCTCATGTCTCAGGCTTGCATTACTCAAAGCGGAGGAGGGTTAAAGAAGAGGGCAAAACACTATAGTTCATAGCCGACACAGTATAGATATATACTCGATTTTTTATTACAAAGAATTAATTGGAATTGGCAAAAAAAAAAAACAATACCTTTTTCTTTACAGAAGGTATCTGTTGGTGTGTGTCCTGAACCCTCTCGAATACTCCACAAAGTCCTTCGACTATCCCGCAATCCGTTGGCCAACAATGCAGGGAGGCTTTTATTATCCATCAACTAAAACTATGTAAAGAACAATGATTACCTCAAGAAGAAATTTGGGGTCATCGGCGAACTGAGTGGGTAAGGGGAAAATATCGCAAATTTGGGACATG
>CBFGQN010000066.1:0-11407 GCA_965650895.1 uncultured Ignavibacteria bacterium
TCCCGGCGAAGGTTCCGGCAGAGCAAACGGGAAGAAGGCCGGCGTCGAGGAGTGAACCGGGACGCCGACCGTTTGTACCGGATTGTCCGGGCCATCCCCGCCGTCAATCAACGCAAAGCCCCCCACACCGAGTAATGTTCCGAGAACAAGGGCCGCAATGCTCTTCAGAACCCAGCCGGAAGAAGTTCCGGCGGCCCCTCTCTCTCCTCCCGCAACTGCGGTCTGTGCCGGCGTTTCGCTCGGCGCAAAGCCGAGTGCGGCCGCCAGACCGGCTCCGATCTCCGTCTTTTCGGCGGAAGTCAGTCCGTCATGGTCCGCATTCCGACGCAATTCCTCTTCCAGCGCCTTGAGTTCCAGGAATTCCTGTTCCTCCTCGGCATCGCTGAAGAGCTGCTCGCGGCTGTGCGTCGGCAGCCGGCCGTCGAGGATGTTATGTAATCGTTCGTTCATGCTGGTTCATCACTCCTGAGATAGCCCTGAAGGCGATCCCGAAGAATATCGCGTGCTTTGAAGATGCGGAACTTGACCGTCGAGAGTGGAGCATCCACGATCTCGGCGATCTCCTTGTAGGAATGTCCCTGTACATCCCGGAGGACCACTGCCTCACGATAAATCGTCGGCAGCGCCTCGATCTCGCTGGTCAGCACATCCTGCAGGGCCACATCACGTGTTTGCGGCTGCTGAGCCGGAAGAACGGCATCGTCGATCTGGTCGTATTCCTTTTCGGCCCGCAACATGTCGATGCAGACGTTCCGGGCGATCCGGAATATCCAGGCCGACGGGTTGGTGTCCTCCCTGTACTGACCTGCACGCTCGTAAATTTTTATCAGAGCATTTTGCACGGCGTCCTTCGCCTTGTCGCGATCTCCCATCATTCGACGGCAGAAGAGAAACAGGCGGTCGGCATAGCGTTCATACAGTTCCATGAACGCCTCTTGATCTCCCTCGGCAATTTTCCGCAGCAAAATATTTTCTCGCCACCTGACGGCTTCAAACGCCTCATCGGAGGCCGAAGACGGTCGTCCCTCGTTATCTGCTCTGACGCCGGCGGAACGTCCCCCGTTGGTTCCCGGAGCCCCCGCCGTATTATCGCTATTTGGTAACGTACCCATACGGTAAAAAGTTAGCCCGATTCAACTGTCGCAACAACTTCACCGATCGCCGGTTGCTTGCCGGTTCCCCTTCCTGTCGGCTTCCCAGGCTTCGTTCACCGTTATCGCGGCTATATTGACGATATCCTGCACATCGCTCGAGGTCTGCAAGACATGAACAGGCTTGTTCATTCCCATCAGAATCGGACCGATCGCCTCACATGACCCGATTCGGGTCAAAAGCTTGTAGGCGATGTTTCCCGCATCGATATTCGGAAAGATAAGAACGTTCGCACTCTCTCCACCGAGTCTGTTGAAGGGATACTGTTCCTGCAGGAGTTCGGCCAGCACTGCGGTGTCGGCCTGCATCTCTCCGTCGATCAGCAGATTCGGAGCCGCCTCCCGCACCAGTTGGGTCGCCTCCCGCATCTTCTCGGCACTCGGATGGCGGGAATCGCCGAAGTTGGAGAAGGAGAGCATCGCAACGCGGGGACGAACACCGAAACGCCGGGCCGTCTCGGCCGCCATCTGTGCGATGTGGGCCAGATCATCGGCACTCGGGTCGATGTTGACGGTGGTATCGGCAAGAAAAAATCGCTTCCCCTGCTCGTTGATGATCACGTAGAGTCCGGCAACGCGCGAATAGCGCGGATTTCGCCCGATAGTCTGCAGTGCCGGACGGATCACGTCGGCGTAGGACATCGAGACGCCGGCAACCAGTCCGTCGGCATCCCCCTGACGCACCATCATCATGCCGAACCAGCGTGTCCTGAACAGGAGTCGCCGGGCGGTCGTCTCGGTCACCCCCTTGCGGGCGCGCTGCCGGAACAACTCCTCGCGGTAGAGAAATCTCCGTCCATCCTCCATCGGATCGACGATTTCAATTCCGTCGAGGTCCACGTTCAGTTCCGCAGCCGTGTTTCTGATCGAATCGGGGTTTCCCAGAAGAATCGGACGACAGATCCGCTCCTCCGCCAGACGTCCGGCCGCCCGCAGGATCGGCGTCTCGTCCCCCTCCGGAAAAGCAATCCGCTTCAGCGGCCGCCGGGCCTGGGCCCGGTTGATGATCGGCACCATGAAACCCCGCGAACGTCCGAGCCGCGCCTCCAGATTGTCGCAGTAGGCATCCCAGTCCACGATCTTCTTCCGCGCCACCCCGGTCTCGATCGCCGCCTTCGCCACAGCCGGACAGACCCGCAAGAGCACCCGGTCGTCGAACGGCTTCGGTATGATGTGATTCGGTCCGTAGCTGATCGGCTCGTCGCCGTAACTGCGGATCACCGCATCGGGAACATCCTCGCGGGCCAGTTCGGCCAGAGCACGGGCAGCCGCAAGTTTCATCTCGTCGTTGATCGCCCGCGCCCGCACGTCGAGCGCACCCCGGAAGATGAAGGGAAAACCGAGCACGTTGTTCACCTGGTTCGGATAGTCGCTCCGCCCGGTCGCCATAATCAGATCGTCCCGCACCGAAACGGCATCCTCCCAGGCGATCTCCGGATCGGGATTGGCCATGGCAAAGACAATCGGACGTGGAGCCATCGAGGCGACCATCTCCTTGGAGACGACTCCTCCGGCCGACAGACCGATCATCACGTCGGCCCCTTTCATCATTTCGGTCATCGTGGCCGGCGCGTCGCCGTTGGCGAACTCGGCCTTGTAGGGATCGAGGTCGTTGCGGCCGGACCAGACCAGACCGTCGCGGTCGCACATGAAGATGTTCTCTTTCTTTGCGCCAAGCAGAACGTAGAAGCGGGAACAACTGATCGCGGCCGCCCCGGCTCCGGAGACGACGATCCGGACATCCTCGATCCGCTTCTCCTGCAAGTCGAGAGCGTTGACAAGGGCGGCGCCGGAGATGATTGCCGTGCCGTGCTGGTCGTCGTGAAAGACCGGGATGTTCAGCCGCTCCTTCAGCGCCTGCTCCACAACAAAACATTCGGGTGCCTTGATGTCCTCCAGATTGATTCCGCCGAACGTCGGCTCCATCGCCGCAATCGTTTCGATCAGCCTGTCCGGATCGGTGACGTTCAGTTCAATATCAAACACGTCGATGTCGGCAAACTTCTTGAAGAGGACCCCCTTCCCCTCCATCACCGGCTTTCCGGCCTCCGGTCCGATATTCCCGAGTCCGAGCACCGCAGTGCCGTTTGTGACCACGGCAACCAGATTCCCCTTGGCGGTATAGTCATAGACCTTCTCGACGTTTTCGGCGATGTCGCGGCACGGTTCGGCCACGCCCGGCGTATAGGCCAGCGACAGATCCCGTTGCGTCGATACCGGTTTTGTCGAGACGATGCCGATCTTGCCGGGTCGCCCCTCACGATGATAACGGAGCGCTTCCTCCCTCCTGATTTTAACACCCATGCAGTGGTTATTCCTCGATGGTAGATAATGGTTAGTTGTATGAAGAACCGGCTATGACGCCGGGACAAGCGGTTCGGGTATGACGATCTCTCCCTCCATCAATATCTCCGTCCCTCCCTCCAATGCAACGTTCCGGACCGTTCCTCCCTTATCGACATTGAAGTGGATATAGAGAGGAGACCCACTTGTCGGAACCACCCGGACCGGCGAGGGGAAACCGTAGAGGAGTCCGGCAAGGATTCCCGATGCAATCGCCCCGGTTCCGCACGCTCCGGTCTCACCTTCAACGCCGCGCTCGAACGTCCGCAGCCGGATTCCCTCACCGGGCGACACCACTTCGATAAAGTTCGCATTGGCTCCGCCCGGTTGCACAAACGCATGATGCCGAAGAGCGGTTCCCCACGTTTCAATGTCGAGTTCGGCCAGAGGACCGGGATCGGATTGATCGACAAAGAGAAGAAGATGGGGCGTTCCGACGTCGGCGTAGTGGACGCTGCGTTCCTTGCCGAGAACGTCGAGCGGAAGATCAGAGCGAATCTCCTTCGGGTCAGGAAAGTCGATGCGAACGTTCTCTCCGCTCATCGCGGCATGATAGAGAACACCGGCGTTCGTGAAAGAGAGAGAATCGGTCTGTAGAACGTAGCCGTGATCGGCCGCAAACCGGACGGCGCATCGTCCTCCGTTTCCGCACATCATGCCGGTGGAACCGTCGCGATTGTAGTAGCGCATCCGGAAACCGGCTTCGGAAGAGGAATCGACAAGGATCAATCCGTCGGCCCCGCCGTGCTCGTGCCCCTGCCGGCAAAGCTCCCGCGCCAGCTCCGGCAATCCAATTCCCTCCGGCAACTCCCGTCCTTCGGCGACGATAAATGTGTTCCCCGCCCCCGAGATTTTCTGATAGTGAAGAGAAATCATACGACCAAGATAACGAGGTTCCGGTGTTCCGTCTGCATGAGACGTTTCAAATGCTGTTGCTTTCCCCGAAGGGATTCCGTTTTTTAGCCCCGATGTATCACAGTCATCACAAACATAGTACGCTCCGTTTTCCGACGCTCTTTCTCCTCCTGCTTCTTTTCCTTTCGGCCGGGGCCGCAGGACAGGAGACTCCGGCGGAGCGAACCGGATCGGATTCGGTCGACCCTGCCCGGCGTCTTCTGCTGGATGCTACGTGGATACCGTGCGGCGACTCCACCGAGTCGCTCTACGTCTTCCGCGACGGCAAGGCGGTGTTTGCCTGGGGGAACAGCGGCGTCTCCTTCACGCTGGGAGAGACCACACTGAAGGGACTGACCGATGTTATCGACGGAATGACATCCTTTACCGACACGGCGACGCTCGACAGTTGTACGACGGTCGGCGTCATTCTGGAAGGACCCCGCTATCTGCTGGTGAACACGCGAAGACCGACCGACGACATGCGCCCGCTGACGACGGAGCTTGTCACACTCCGCAAGTATGCCCGGCGACGTCTGGAGCGGGATATCGAGAGGACGCTGGAGTATATCGAGCAGCGACCCAACACGGGGGTAAAGACCGATCCGGAACTTGATCCGGAGACGTTGAACCGTTCCCTCTACAACTCACCGATCGCCTCCACATGGCGATGCCGCGGCGTCGTCACCGTCACCGCCCAGATCGACGCCCGGGGAGAAGTCCGCCGCGCCTTTGTCGACAACACGGAGGCCGAAGGGAAATGCGCCTCGCTTCTGGTGATGACCGCGCTGCGGGCCGTTATCCTCTCTTCATTTGAACCGGCGGTCAAGATCGAGGGGAACACCGGTGCCGCCTGGATGAACATCGTCGTCCGGTTCGGAAGGAAATCGGTGACGAGCACGGAGAAGTCGATGACGCCGGAACTGCCGGCAGAGGTATCCGACAGTGTGAACGTGCAGAGAGAGGAGAAGGCCTCAACCGAATAACGCTGTTGTATTCTTTCCCGGTGATTCTTTGCACCCTTCGTGTCCGCCGTGGAGGAAGCTACAGGGATGACAGAAGTTGCGCCTCCCCGGTACGAACCGCCCGGACAACGGCAAGCGTCATGGCGGCCCCCCGCACTCCGTCCCGAACGGTCGTCTCCGGCGGCGTTCCGGTCCGGAGCGCACGAAGGAACTCCCGGTTCTCCTCCACCATTCCCAACTCCCGGTCATCCGCAACGCTCTCCCGCTTTTCTCCATCAAAGAACTCCCCCCGCTTCAGTCGGCTGTGCAGATGGACACTCCGTTTCCCGTCGAGCAACTGATAGGAGAACTTTCCGAGATGGGGCGTCTCCCCCGCATCGGCCTGCGCCAGAGATGCGATGACGCCGTTGCGGAACCTGATCGTGACGACCACCGAATCGAGGACATCGGCACCGGGATGGGTCAGGGCTCCCCCTTCGGCCTGCATTCGTTCCGGTTCGGACCCGGCAAGAAAGCAGAGCAGGTCCATTGCGTGGACTCCCTGCGAGAGGATGTTCCCTCCACCTTTTACCGGATCCTGCGCCCAGAACTCATCCGGCCAGCGACGATCGGTCAACTGGGCGATCAGCATCAGCGGCTCCGGCATAAACTCCCGCGCGCGACGGACCATCGGATAGTAGCGGAACTTGAAGGCGGTCATCATCGTCACGCCGCTCCGCTCCACAGCCTCGGCAATGCGAAGACACTCCGGCATCGTCAGTGCCAGAGGTTTTTCCATCATGATGTGCTTTCCGGCCTCACATGCGGCCAGGGCAAGAAGCGTGTGGGAGTCGTGATGCGTGCAGATATAGACGGCATCGATCCGGTCATCGCCGAAGATACGTCCGACGTCGTCGGTCGCATAGCTCCCGCCATACTTCTCCAGCAAACGGGCGGCCCGATCCCGGTCGAGATCGCAATAGGCAACGGCTGAAAGTCCATCAACTTCCCGCAACGCACAGAGATGTTCCTCGGCGATCTCTCCGCATCCGATGATGGCGACTGAAACAGGATTCATGGTTCTTGTGGTTAAGCTTTGAGGGGTCAGCTATGAGCTTTCAGCATTCAGCTTTGCGTCTTTGTTCTTTGTGTTCTTTGCGTGATCGGCTTTCAGCTATGAGCATTCAGCTTTGCGTCTTTGTTCTTTGCATGATCGGCTTTCAGCTTTGAGTCGTGGGCTTTGAGCAGGCAGTGACAAAGAGAGAAGCCATCAACTTTCGACTCTTATACTCCTACACTCACATACTCCTACACCCCCGCACTCTCTCATGTACACACGCTCACGCACTCTTCCATTCTTCCAATCCCCCTCCCACAAATTCATCATCGACAAGATCGGGATAGAGAGCGATCACCCGATCGATCTCCTCCTGCTGTCCGGGTGAAAGCGTTTCGGAGGGATCGAGCGTGTTCATGCTTTCGATCAAACCTTGTTTGTACAGAACGTAGTGGATCCCGGGAATGCATCCGGCATAGTTGTGTGCGGCATCGAAGATCGCTCCGTTCATCTCGGTTACCTGAAGGGCGATCCGCAACACCTCCTCCGGAACCGTCCCGAACTCACGCCACGTCCGAATCTTCTCCAGCAATTCAACCGCCCGCTTCGTCCAGACCGCCCAGTGGCCGAGGAGACCGCCGACGAACCGGAGCGACGGTCCTTCGGGAGACCGGTATTCGGTCAGGAGATCGTGGACGATCGCATCATCGTTGCCGGTATACAGAGCGATCTCCTCCCCCCGCCCCGATTCGGCAACGCCCCGCAGCACGTCGAGCGTCGCATATCTGTTGAAGGGGGCGACCTTGATCGCCGCCACATTTTCGATCCGGCAGAACTCCCGCCAGAACGAACGTGAGAGAAGACGTCCCCCGACCGCCGGCTGCAGGTAGAAGCCGAACAGGGGTATCTCGGCGGCAACTGTGCGGGCATGAGCGATCAGCTCTTCATCCGTCGCGTCGGGCAAAGAGGCAAGAGAGAGAAGTCCCAGATGATAACCGAGACCGCGGGCAAGCCGGGCCTCGCCGACGGCCTGATCGGTCTTGCCGACAACTCCGGCCACCAGCAGCGTCTCCCGTCCGGTCCGTCCATCCTCTTCCCGGACCGTCTGTGCGGCAAGTTCCAGAACCGGAACAAAAAGATCGTGCTCCGGATTGCGGACGGCGAACTGCGTGGTATGAACACCAACCGCTACACCTCCCACGCCCGCCGCGTGATAGTATCGGGTCAGAGCACGCTGGCTCTGCGCGTCGAACCGGCGTTCGGCATCGAGCGCAAGGGGATGAGCCGGAATAACGAGACCGGAACGGAGTCGTTCGGCGACGCGGAGCGGAAGCTGAGGGAGCGATGACATTATTCCTGTTCCCCTTCCTCGATCACTCCCTCCTCCTCTTCGTCTCCGTTCCAGATAATTTCCGGTCTCTTCCTTTCGGGAAGTTCAAGGGCATCATTCCAGTTCGGGAAAAGCATGGGGAGAAGCGTCTCCATATTATCCGAACTGTTGACGAACGTCCAGGTGGCACCGGAATCGGATGAGACGGCGATCATGTAGGATTCGACCTTCACCTGCATTTCCATCATACTCATCGAAAGTCCCGTAGGGATCACCGCGTGCAGTTCATCCCCCGCAACCACATGAGGTGTCGGCACTCCCACCCAGCCGGAATCAATCGATGCCCCCTCGGCCTTGAGGTTCTCCATCGTCTCTTCAAGAAATTCGATGCCGGACTTCTCCGGTCCGGCAAGTTCGTCCAGAAATTCAAGGAGAGGAGGATAGATATACGAGGCAAGCGTCTCGTACTCCCCCTCGACCGTGGCCTGCATCGTCGCCTCGGCCGCAGACCGGATCGCCTCACTGAAATCCTGTCCGTTGAGAGAGAGGGAGAGAAGAGGGAAGAAAGCCGTAAGGGAAATGACCCGGAAGATTTTCATTGTCATCGATATTCGTTTGCAAACTGATTGTTTGATTACAGCGTTCGCAAAATAGAAAACGCCGCCGGAAGCATCACCCCGGCGGCGTCGGTTCAAACGGTAGGCCTCTCTACTGCACGACAACTCTCTGTACGGCAGTCTCACCACGATCGGTCCGAACCGCCACCAGATAGGTTCCGGCGTCAATCCCCTCAAGACTCAGTCTTGCCTGATGTTCCCCTTCCCGTTCCGGTCGCTCGGCCAGGAGTTCGCGGATGAACCGTCCGGAGAGATCATGCAGCGTCACGCCAACGCTCCGCGACTCGGCAAGTCGGAACCGGAGATTGATCTCCTCACCGGCACGAGCCGGATTCGGAGCGACGACCGAGGCGACAACCGCCCCGGAACTTGAACGGCAGAAGCCCAGAATCGTCTCCCCCGCAATCCGGTTGCAGACCTCGAAACTCGGCAAACCCTCAGCCTCGACCGACGAGATGACGTCAAGCTCACGCCGCAGCCGCTCGCGATATCTGTCCGGCAACGCGTTGATGAATTCCGGGGTCGGCACATACCAGAGGAGCAGCTCCCCTCCCCGGTTCTGTCCGGCCTCTTCCACATACTCATCGCTCTTCAACATCACACGGACCGGAACGAGCCGGTTCAGACTGCTCAGATGAGCCATCGTCTCCTCTTCAATCCTATTATCCCACATATACATCGCCTGAACTTCCTCTGTGAGATTGTCTTGCGCTTCTCCCAGATTCTGAAGGACGGATGCTTTCGTAGTGAAGAGCATGAACAGTCCGCTCTTTGAACTGCTGTCCCGCCCATCGATCCAGCGGTTGGAGACAAGCACCGGTTTGTTGACGATTGCATTGTTCGGCACCGACGGCCTCGGCTCGAAATCCAGACGGAACGTATCGATACGGACTTTGAACTGAACCTGGATTGCGGAGCTGTCCACGGCATACCCGAGCGAATCGAGGAACGCACGCATTCCCTCCCCCCGGATATAAGCCGGCTGCTCCATCGTGAGCAGGAACCCGGCTCCGTTCTCATCTTCAAGAACATCGAGGCGGGCCAGCTCTTCCGGCTTCAGGTCAAGCATCGTCACCCCTTGAATATCACGAGACCGGTCCAGATGCCACAGGTCGGGAAAGTCGGAGGAGTGCTTGAAGACCATCGTTCCCGGCAACAGCTTGATGGTGTTGTGCGGATTCGACAGGGCACGCGACGAATTCGGATCACGGGATGCGTTCCGGTCGTGCAATCTGCGATCCGCGGCACGCTCCATACGGTCTTTCTTCGCTCTGATGCGTCGGCTGTAGCGGGTCGGCAGGGCATCGAGCAACTCCGGCGTCGGCATATACCAGAGGTACAGGTGCTGCCGTTCCCGGCTTCCGTCCTCCCTTCTGACCATCCGGGAGACGGGAATCACCACCAGTTTGCCCAGCACATCGATGTCGGTTGCGTTACTCGTATCCGGATAGCGCTCGGTCATCCGATTCAACTGGTTGCCCAACGCGGATTGCTCAGCCGGTGTCAGCCGCTTCGCCGCTTCGTCTCCGTACTGCACGGTCGAGCGTTTTCTCTCTTCATCCATTACAGCGACGGCAACCGGAGCAAAGGGGAAGCGTTCATCGACCGGTCCGAGCTGTACGCCGTCAATCCCGGATGCGGCTCCGAGCGTAATCCGTGTGCGATAGTGCAGCCGGATGCTGTCCGACTCCAGAACGTATCCCAGACGCTCGATTGCCGGGCGTTGATCCGAAGGGATGAGATCAACCGGGATCATCTCCTCCTGTTCGATCTCTACCTTGTCTTCGGAAAGAATAATACCGAGGCGGAGAAGTTCTTCCGTCGTCAGGTGACGGAGATGGAATCCGGGCACGGGGACCGGATCGCGGTCTTCTTCTCCCTCAGGATCTCCCTGCTCCTCTTTCCCTCGCCGCTCCGGTTTCTTCCCCGTCATCATGGGTCCGGTCAGCTTCGATCTCTCCTCTCCGTTCTCCGGTATCTGCATCCGTGCGGTTTCCGTATCCGCCATTGCTGAGGGAGACGTACGTTCGACGGCCTTCTCTCCTGCGGTTGTCGTGTCGGTTTCCGAGCCGACGACCCAGAGGAGAGCCGCCGTCATTGCGACAAGAATTCCTGTTATTGTCATGATGGTTGTTGTCCCTGATTGTGTGTGGTGGCGACCGGAGTGAGGAAGACCGGCAGAAGAAGTCTCCAGCATTTCCACGAGTTCCTGCCGTTCCAGCAGTGGACGCACCGGCGGATGTTCCCGCACGGTCGTCATCATCTCATCCAGATGTTTGGCTTTCTTCTTCATAATGGTTTCACTCCGATCGAACAGATTTCCGTATCACCCACCGCCGAATCGTCAGGGCGCGCTTCCCGGCGCTTTGCTGCGGGCTGTTCCGAACGCTTCACATCGTCGACTCCGAGGAGTTCGGCCAGTCTCTTCCGTCCGCGGAAGATCCGGACCTTCACGCTCGTCAGCGTCCCCCCCTGGATTTCCCGAATCTCTTTCATCGGCACTCCCATGATCTCGAAGAGGACGACCGCCTCACGCTGTTTCTCCGGCAATCGTGCCAGAGCGGCATGGACAGCCGTTATGTCGGCTGCCGCGTCCGGAGGCAATCCCGGATCGAGCAGGCTCTTCAGCCTCTCGTCGTCCACCCGTTCCATCCTTCGTTCCATCTTCACCTCTCTGCGGTGAACCCGCGTTGCAATGGTGAAGAGGAAACTCAGGAAGGCTTCGGGAGACCGAAGCGAGTCGAACCGTTCATAGGCGATCAGGACCGTCTCGGCAACGACATCCCGTCCCTTCTCCCGCTCGCCGGTGACCGCAAGGGCAAACCGTTCCAGACTCGGCTGGACCGGCTCGAAGAGAGCCAGAAATCGCTGCTGTTTTTCGTGTGATGCATTCATCGGGCTGTTCCGGAATCAGCAATGTGCTGCGTTCGGGAGGTAAGTGGAAGAGGGGGGAGAAAGGTTACATTCGAGAGTTCGTGGAGTTCGTAGAGTTGCGAGTTCATAGCGTGATTGGTGGTCCTTTGTGCTTCCGCCGTGGCGCATGTCCTGGTGGTACATCTGCCCGCAGGCAG
>CBFGQN010000067.1:0-11371 GCA_965650895.1 uncultured Ignavibacteria bacterium
GGTGCCGATCATGTTTGCAACCGGTGTCGGCAGCGATGTGATGAAGCCGTTGGTTGCGCCGATGATCGGCGGACTCCTGACCTCTGCGGTCCATGTCCTGATCATGACGCCGGTTCTCTTTATCATGATGAAGGAGCGGGCGCTGAAGAAAGGGGAGTTGAAGGAGAGCCGTATGGCGGAGTGGATGGGATGAGAACATTCAAACGAATATGAGTAATGGTGTATGGAATACCTGAAGGGTATAAAAAATCTATTTAACAAGGGAGAAGTCAGATGAAACGATCGATGCTGTTATCACTGCTGTTGCCGGCGATCCTGTTCGGGAGTATTCTGCCCGGCTTGCTTCAGGCCGGAACCGGAGAGATGCAGAAGAAAAAAGAGCGGACAATCACCGTTTCGGTGCCGCAGATGCAGTGCGGAATGTGTGAGGAGCGTATCGAGAAGGCTTTGAAGAAGATCGATGGAGTTGTCTCTGTCGAGGCTGATGCCGAAGCCGATACCGTTGTCGTTACATATAATCCGGAGAAGACTTCGCGGAAGAGTATCGAACGGGAGATTGCCGATCTGGGTTACGATGCGGGTGAGAAGAAGGCAAAGGCCGAAGCCCAGGCAAAACTCCCCGGGTGCTGCAAACCGGGAGGACATGAGTGAGAGGGGACGGAAGCTGTTTTGGAGTCGGTCGGCAACAATTGAACTGTGATGTCCCGGCTCCGCTCCGGCAACGAAGAAGGGTGCAGATCCATATAACTCTATAACCATTCAACTATTGAACAACGAATGACAACCATGAAGGAAACAATCCCGATAGAAGGAATGAGCTGCGGCGGATGCGTCGCGAGTGTGACGAATGCATTGAAGCGGATCGGTGTGGAGAATCCGCAGGTGACGGTCGGCAGGGCTACGGTGGAGTATGATGAAGGGGAAATCTCGCACGAGCGGATCGTCGAAGCTATTGAGGATGCCGGTTTTGATGTCGTTGCCGGATAGATATGTACGGTGAATTTGTGAATTGCAGAGTCTTGCAGGTGTGCTATGAAGAATGTGTCGACGATATGCTTTGTGTCCTTTCTCCTTTTTCTTCTCCTCGATCCCGTTTCCGGATCGGGACAATCGGGGCTGGATATCCGCGTGGAACGTCCGTCGCGGGTCCTGCCGGAAAAGGGATATACGACGTTTATCATCAAGGCGGAGAATCGGTCGGATGTGCCGATCAACGTGCAGATCATCCGGACGGTGAACGAGTATCCGGATGCCGACTGGGAAGTATCGGTCTGTTCCCCCGACATCTGCTATGATGCCGAAGTCGATACGCTGGATCCCTATATGATCGGACCGGGGGAGACGGGAGGGGCGCAGGTTCATGTGCTGGCGGGGGATACCGGGGAGGCGCGCGTTGTTATCTCATTCGATGCGCAGGACGGATCGGAGCCGACGCTTGTGGAACTCCGGGCGGAGATCGGTGAGCTTCCCGAGCCTTCCCTCTTCGTGCGGGTCGACAGTGCAACCTCCCGTGCGGTCGGTGGGGATACCGTGGAGTTCGGCCTGGCTTTGCTGAACACGTCGGGGAAGTCCCTGCAGCCCCGACTGGTTCGACTTGAACGCGATTATCCGGATGGCAGATGGTCGGACTTCTTCTGTCTGTTCGATGATTGCAGCGGACCGGAGGTGGAGAATCTGACGGTCGATCTTGATCGGAGTGAGGGGGCCGTCTTCTCGGTGAAGATGATTGCCGGTATGCAGGTGGGAGAGACCGGAGAAGTGGAAGTGATGATCGATCCGGGGGATGGGACCGAGCCGACGTTCCAGCGGTTTGCCGTGACGGTGGATCGGGTTCTGTCGGTTGCGGATCGGAGAGAAGAGAGAAGGTGGCTGCGCATCTTTCCGAACCCGACGTCGGGGGAAATAACAATCGAGTCTGCAATGGTAGCCGGCGACTATGCTGTGCCGGAGATTCGTCTCGTCGATCCGTCGGGACGTGACTGGAGTGACCGGATCGGGATGTCTCTCGATCAGGATGGAATACGGCTGAACCTTTCTTCTCTCCCCACAGGGTTCTATCACCTGATGCTCAGGGGAAAGCAGGGAGAGATTGAACGGAACATTATCAAGTACTGACAGGGTGTTCAGAGGAATGCCGGATAATGGCACCGTACCGAAAACTGAAAACGGGTACAATCACATAACGTTCAATAACACCAATCAACCATTAACCACAACAAAGAACCATGAAATTCACACAACGAGCACTCGCAATTCTTGCAGTCGGCGGGGCACTGATCTTTACCGCCTGCGGAGGCGAGACCGAAGAGACATCCGGGAAGGAAGGAGCCGGGACTACGGCAGAGACGGTGGAGGGGACAACGGACGGAGAGAAGAATGAGGCCGTACAGCCGGATGTGATCGACGGAGTGCAGGTGATTACCGTCAAGGTGGAGGATATGGGATATACCCCGAACCGGATTGCGTTCAAGGCGGGAATGCCTGCGAAGATCATCTTCGATCAGCATGCCGAGTATGAGTGTGCAAGTGATGTGATGTCGAAAGATCTCGGCATCAAGCTGACGGAGCTTCCGAAAGCTCAGAAGACCGAGGTGACGTTTACGCCGGAGAAGGCGGGCACTTATCAGTTTACCTGCGGCATGGATATGCTGAAGGGAACGGTTATTGTCGAGGAAGGATAGTGATGCCGGAGACGGGGTTGCGGATCGGAACGAGCCGGTTCGCAACCCCGTCTCTGCAGTAACAAAAGCAGGGAGATCATGGACCATTCACACGATCATCATCAGAGCCATACGGAGCATCCACATAGGGTGGGAACCGGTTCGGCGGATCGGCATTCTCAGTCGCATGGGAAGGGAAAAGGTGGAGAGATGGAGATGGGGCAGGGAGGTCATCATGATCACCACGCCCATATGGTGAAGGATTTCCGGCGGCGCTTCTTTGTCTGCCTGGCTGCAACGCTTCCGGTTCTGGTGCTGAGTCCGATGCTGCAGGAGTGGTTGGGGATCGCCGGCACGCTCTCGTTTCCGGGAGATCTCTGGGTCCTTCTGGCTCTCAGTACCTTCGTCTACGGCTTCGGCGGTTGGCCCTTTCTGCGGGGAATGGTCGATGAATTGAAGAACAAACGTCCCGGCATGATGACGTTGGTCGCCATGGCGATCTCCGTCGCCTTCTTCTACAGCGGGGCGGTCGTTCTGGGACTTCCCGGTAAGATCTTCTTCTGGGAGACGGTCACGTTGATTGACCTGATGCTCTTCGGTCACTGGATCGAGATGCGCTCGGTGCTCGGTGCCGGCCGCGCTCTGGAAGAACTCGTCAGACTGATGCCGACCGAGGCCCACCGGCTGGGGGAGGATGGAATGACCCAGGAGGTTCCGGTGTCTGAGTTGCGCAGCGGAGACCGGGTTCTGATCCGACCCGGAGAACGGGTTCCGGCCGACGGAAAGGTTCTGGAGGGAAAGAGCAGCATGAACGAAAGTATGCTGACCGGCGAGAGTCGTCCGGTGGAGAAGATTGCGGGGACAAATGTTGTGGCCGGGGGGATCAACGGGACGGGGTCGCTTGTCGTGGAGGTGACGAAGACCGGCGAGGAGAGCTATCTTTCCCAGGTGATCGGTCTGGTGCGCGAAGCCCAGTCGTCGAAGAGCCGGACCCAGGATCTTGCAAACCGGGCGGCCTTCTTTCTGACGATTACGGCTATCTCGGTCGGGATCATCACGTTTGTCATCTGGAATTTTGTTGTCGGAGAACCCCTGAGCTTCTCGATCGAGCGAATGGTAACGGTGATGGTGATCGCCTGTCCCCACGCTCTCGGTCTGGCGATCCCCCTTGTGGTGGCCGTCAGCACCGGCATCAGCGCCCGGAACGGGTTGCTGATCCGGGATCGCGTTGCCTTCGAGCGGGCACGTCTGCTCGATACGCTGGTCTTTGACAAAACCGGCACGCTTACCGAGGGGGAGTTCGGGGTGACCGATATTCTGCAGTTCGATTCGGCGATCGAAGAGGATGAGCTGCTGCGGATTGCGGCTGCCGTCGAGCGGGAGAGTGAGCATCCCATAGCACAGGGAATCGTGAAGACCGCTCGGGACCGGGGCGTAACTATTCCCTCGGCCGATGGTTTTCAGTCGATAACCGGACGGGGGGTCAGGGGGGATGTGGAAGGGAAGGAAGTGAAGATCCTGAGTCCGGGGGGAATGCAGGAGGAGATGCATGTTCTGCCGGAACGCGAAGAGGTGGAGAAGCTGGGGAAACAGGGGAAAACGGTCGTCTTTCTGGTTCTGGATGGGAAACCTGTCGGCGCTTTTGCTCTGGCCGATGTCATCCGGGAGGAATCGAAATCGGCGGTCCGGCGGCTTCACGAGATGGGCATCTCCGTGGTGATGCTGACCGGCGACAAGCGTGAGGTGGCCGAGTGGGTGGCCGGGGAAATCGGACTCGATAAGGTTTTTGCCGAGGTTCTGCCGGATCAGAAGAGCACAAACATCGCCGAACTCCAGAAAGGAGGAAAGATCGTCGCAATGACCGGCGACGGCGTCAACGATGCCCCGGCACTGGCACAAGCCGATGTCGGCATTGCAGTCGGTGCGGGGACCGATGTGGCGGTGGAGACTGCCGATATCGTTCTGGTCAGAAGCGATCCCCGCGATGTTGTTGCCGTCATCGGCCTTTCACGGGCTACGTACGGAAAAATGGTTCAGAATCTCTGGTATGCCGCCGGATACAACATCGTTGCAATTCCTCTGGCAGCCGGTGTTCTGGCCGGTGCCGGAATTCTTCTCAGTCCGGCCGTCGGTGCGGTTCTGATGAGTTTGAGTACGGTGGTCGTTGCAATTAATGCGCGACTTCTCCGGTTTGGGGGAGAAACCTGATCTCTTCTCACCGGACGGTCTCTCTTCTCCCCGAATCCATCCCGCGTTATCTCCCCTGACGGTTCGGCAGCGGCGACCGTGATCGGGAACATTGAACAATCTGAAGTTGAGATAAAAGAACAAGAGTTTTCCGTCATTATCATGGAGTTTCTATGAAGTATCACTGTACAATCTTCACATTCATCTGTTGCTGTTGTCTTGCGGGAACAGCGGCATACGGCCAAACCGTCGATTCGCTGACGGTGAAGGTCCGGAATATTGCGGATAACGGAGCGATTACGGAGGCTACCGTCCGCCTGTACGAGGAGGGGGGAGAGCTGATCGGCCAGAGAGAGAGCGACGAGAACGGCAACGCCGGATTCAACCTCTCCACACTGAGCGCCGATCTTCCCCTCCGCTACTCCACCCGGCTCGGTCAATCCTATCCCAATCCTTTCTCCTCCCGCACTACCGTTCCGGTAACGCTCGGTTCTTCGGCAAATCTTTCGGGAACTCTCTTCGATCTTCTCGGACGGGAGATCACCGCGACCGACGGCCTCGTGGGAGCCGGCTCCCACTCGTTTGATCTCGATCTTTCCGGACTCCCCTCCGGCATGTATCTGTTTCGCCTGAGCGGCGACGGTGAGGAGATCGGATCGGTGATGCTGAATCATGCCGGATCGGGATCGACCGGCAAGGCTTCGATGAGAATCGTTCGTGGCGCCGGATCGTCGTCCGCCGCCGACAAGCCTGCAGCTCCGGGGACGTTCCGGCTGGTCGTCTCCCATCCGAACTACCGGACCGTCACCGAAGACGATATAACGATCGAGGGGACGACCGTCAGGTTCATCATGATGACGCGCGTCGAGTTCGTGCCGGAGTTCGGAACGGAGGAGACGAGAACCTTCAGGGTGA
Source organism: uncultured Ignavibacteria bacterium (assembly GCA_965650895.1). Taxonomy (GTDB): domain Bacteria; phylum Bacteroidota; class Ignavibacteria; order OLB7; family OLB7; genus JAGWAZ01. The sequence goes on from CBFGQN010000067.1 coordinate 5,763, forward strand.
TCGCAGACGCGCGCAGCGGTCTGGATGTGCCGCGCGATCTGGAGTTCAATCCCCTGCGTCCGTTCGAGCTCTGGGTGGTCAACAGGACGTTTGACGGAACGGTGACCTACTGGCATCCGGGGACCGATTCGATGAATTCATTCCGGGTGCGCGACAAGTATGCAAACCATTTCATGGAAGAGGTGAGCGCGATCGCCTTCAGCGAGACCGATCTCTTCGGAACGGCACAGGAGACGGTCAACACGTACGACGGACAGCTCCCCGGCGGCAACAACTTCATGGGACCGGCTCTCTGGACGGCCGACACGAACATCTACAGCAAACGTGATCTTGCCGGCTGGGGAGAACTCGGAGCTCACCTGGACATGCTGCATGAAAGTCCGAACGGCATGGGTATCGCCCACGACCACGCCAACGCCTACTGGTACGCCGACGGCTACTACGGCAACATTGTCTACTACGATTTCCAGCAGGATCACGGTCCGGGGTGGGACGACCACTCCGACGGTATCGTCCGGCGCTACGTCAACGCCAATATCAGCCGTATTCCCGGAGTGCCGGGACACCTGATTCTGGACAAGGAGAGCGGATGGCTCTATATCTGCGATCCGGGCAACCGGCGGATCACGCGACTGAACACGAAGACCGGTTCGTTCCTGAGCGACGGCAATGCCCACGGCGTACAGATGGAGCCCCTTGTGGAGTATTCCAGCTACGGCGGGGCGACGTACGAAATCCTGGTCAACGAGAAACTCCGTCGTCCGAGCGGTATTGCCCTGCATGAAGGGCGGCTCTTCGTTACCGACAACGAGACCGGAGAGATCATCGCGTTCGATCTGGAAGGGACGGAACTGAACCGCATCTCCACAAACGCCGAGAGCATCATGGGGATCGAGATCGGTCCGGACGGGAGGATCTGGTATGTGGATGCCGGAACGAATCAGGTGGTCCGGATCGACATCGATGAGATCGTCGACTGAGAGGCCGAAGCCTTTGATGCAGAAGATGGATTGCTGAACGAAGCGCCGTCCGGTTGTTCCGGGGGGCGCTTCGTCATTGAATGCAGGGGGTGAAATCCTGAGGCAGGGAACGATCATCTTCCGACTTCGGTTGAAGGAGACTCTGTTTTCCGGCAGAGAGAGATGAGATATTCATGTTTAGGGGGATTGCCATGAGTCATAATAAGTACAGGAATTGTATCGAGGCCTGTAATGAGTGTGCGGTGGTTTGCGAACATTGCGCCACTGCCTGTCTTGGCGAGGATAACGTAGCGGAGATGGCTCGCTGTATCCGGCTGGATCGGGATTGCGCCGACATCTGCCGGATCGCCTCGGCCTTCATGGCCAGGGGTTCGGAGTTCGCCGAGCGGATGTGCCGCCTTTGTGCCGATATCTGCGATGCCTGTGCCGAGGAGTGCGAGAAACACGATCACAGCCATTGCAGGGAGTGTGCCGAGGCCTGCCGCCGCTGCGCCGAAGAGTGCCGCAGAATGGCTGACGAAGAGGTCGGTGTGTGAGGAGAGTTGAGTCGTGAAATCGGGGAGAGAGCCTGACGGGACCGGTTCTCTTCCGGATGAAGCGGATGGAACGGGATGACGGGATCGCACGGTGTGCGTGAGCGTCATCCCGTTTTTTCTTTGCTCCCTCGATGAAATGGTACACGGATCATACGGATTCGGACGGATCATCACGGATCTGATCCGTGTCCATCCGTCCCGATCCGTTCAATCCGTGTACTGTCTCTGCGACGACCCACCCTCTGCCCAACTCCTTGTCCCATTCCCCCGATCCCCCTAAATTCCCTCCATGCCGATGAACAGACGAACATTTCTGAAAGGAACCCTTGCCGCCTCCGGAGTTGCGGCGGCGGTATCCTGGATCCGGCCGTACGCACTTCTTGCCGTGCCGGACGAATCCCATCCGCTCCGCTTCATTCCCGATCTGGAAGGGGAGATCCTGACCGTTGCGCCGGTCCGGTTCCCGCTGCGGCCCGGAGGGGACTCGGCGGTCTACGGCGTCAACGGTTCCTATCTCGGTCCGACGATCCGGTTGAACCGGGGGGACCGGTTCCGCGTGAAGATGGAGAACCGGTTGACCGATGAGGATCTGATTATCCACTGGCACGGCATCTTCGCGCCGGAAGAGATGGATGGTCACCCCCGCCATGCCGTCGGTCCGGGAGAGGATTACGACTACGATTTCACGGTCGATCAGCGGGCCGGAACCTACTGGTACCATTCCCACACCGACATGCTGACCGGACCGCAGGTCTACAAAGGTGTGGCCGGACTCTTTATCGTTCACGATGTGGAGGAGAAGGGGCTCGGACTTCCGTCGGGAGATTATGATATCCCGCTGGTTCTGCAGGACAAACGGGTGACGCCCGACTTCGAACTCGACTACTCGCCGGCACCCCTCGATATCATGCGGGGATGGCAGGGGGATACGATCCTGGCCAACGGCAGACCGAACGCCCGACTCGATGTGGAGCGGACGCTCTACCGGTTCCGTCTGCTGAACGCCTCGAACGCCCGCGTCTTTCTTGTCGGCTTCGATGACGGACGGACGTTCCACCTGATCGGCAGCGACGGCGGACTGCTGGAAGAGCCGGTTGAGGTCGAGTCCTTCTATCTTTCCCCGGCCGGTCGGGCCGAAATTCTGGTCGATTTTTCCGAGGATGAAATCGGGTCGGCACCCCTTCTTCGTTCACTTCTCTTTTTCGACGAAGCCTTCCCCGGATCGCGTCAGGGGACCGAAGCGGATCTGCTCTGCTTCAACATTACCGCCGACGGATCAAGCGGCGGTGCGGTTCCGGCGACACTTTCGACCATCGAACCCTACAACCCGGACGATGTCCTGAGAACCCGATCCTTTCGGTTCCACATGTTCGACGGACAGCATGCGATCAACGACAAGCTCTTTATGATGGATCAGGTGGAGTTCGAGGTGCCGATGGAGGAGCTGGAGATCTGGGAGCTTGTCAACCCGACGCAGCTCATCCACCCGATCCACGTTCACGGGACGCAGTTTCAGGTGCTCGACCGGAACGGAAATAAAGATCTCCTTCCCGAGGATCACGGGTGGAAGGATACCGTTATCCTCTTCCCGCACGATCAGGTCCGGGTACTGATCCGGTTCGATGCCCATCCCGGAGTCTTCATGCTCCATTGCCACAACCTTGAACATGAGGATGACGGCATGATGATGAATTTTCGGGTGACCCCTTCTTCCTCGGTTGCCGAAGGAAAGGAAGCTGAAGGTGGATTGAGCGCTTCGCCGAATCCGGTCCGGCGGGAGACGACCATCCGGTTTGCTCCGGCGCGTGGAGAACGTTGGTTGTCGGTGGTTGATCTTCACGGACGGATGGTAGTTCGGCAGGCGATCCCTTCGGGAAGCGATTCCTTCTTCCTTGATATGTCGGAGCTTCCTCCCGGTACCTACTGGTGCCGCCTCGGGGAGGCAACTGTGCGATTGTTGCGATACTGAAATCTTCCTTTGTGTTCTTGTGGTGAAAGTCTTCTGGAGTCGGATGTACCATTCGCTGCGGCGAACACCAAGGGCACGGAGCATCACAAAGAGGATAATCATGAATGTTCGATACGGATTGCCGACGATACTCTTCTTTCTGCTGGTCGGGGCAATCGGCTCTGACGCCCAGAGCCTGGCCGAGCCGCTTCGCGTCAATGCCGATGACGGGGATGCACAGCAGGGGGGACCGATGCTCCGGATCGGTCCGGACGGAAAGCTCTACGTCGCCTGGATCGATTTCCGCGAGAACCGCAAAGGGGATGTCTACATGCGGATCTCCGCCGATGGAGGAAACTCCTTCCAGGAGGAGCGCGTGGTCTACAGCGGAGGGAAAGTCCCCTCCGGCAGGGGACGGGGAGCCGACTTCGTGATCGCTCCGGACGGAACGATTCACATGGTCTGGCTTGCGACGATCGGCATCACCGGAAGCGATATCCAGTATGTCCGCTCCACCGACGGAGGAGAGACGTTCAGCCCGCCGGTCTCGGTGGTCGGCGATGATGCCGGCGGCGTTCAGGATTTTCCCTCGCTTGCCGTCGACAGCAACAATGTCCTTTATATCGCCTGGGTTGATGGTCGCGATATACGGAAGGGGACATCGAACACCGACCAGATCTACATGACGAAGTCGACCGACGGCGGGGCGAGCTTTGCCGAGCCGAAGCGGGCCAGCAATATGCCGGGGGGCATCGGCGGATCGTGCGAATGCTGCAACACCAGCACCGCCGTCTCTCCCGACGGAGACGTCTACATCGCCTTCCGGAGCAACATGGAAAATATCCGGGACGTTTTCGTTGCCAGGTCGCGCGACGGCGGAGAGACGTTCGGGACGGCTATCCGGGCCGCAAGCGAGTCGTGGGAACTGTTTGCCTGTCCGATGGCCGGACCGGTGATCGCGCTCGACCGGAAGGAACGGCTCCACATCATGTGGAAGGATGGACGTCCCTCGGCCGAGGGGAAGCAGTACATCTACTATACCCTGCTCCCGAAGGATGCCGACGCCTGCCTCTTCGACAGACGGCTCTATCCCGGTGCTATCCAGACAAATTATCCGACGCTCGGCATCGCGCCATCCGGCGAAATGGTCTGCACGTTCGAGAACTTTCAGGATGGGAGGCTTCAGGGACTCTACATGGTCTCGGGAGACGGAGGGAACGGGTTTGAATTCCGCGGCTCCCTTACCGCCGGTCTGGAGGGGGTCAATCAGGAGATGCCGGTGATCGTTGCCGGCCCCTCCGGCGAACGCTACATCGTCTGGCAGGATGACCGCAGGGGGAATACCGATATCTGGTTTGTGCGGGATGACAGCCCGATCACGCGGACGCTTCCGGAGCGGGTGGAACTGCTGGGACCGAACGACGGCGCAACGATCGACGCCGACGGCTACCTTTCGTGGGATGCTCCGGCAAATCTTCCGGCCGGCTCCTCCAATGTTCTCTACACGCTTCGCCTGGAATCGGTCTCCGAACCGGGAACCGTGATGACACTCGACGATCTGGTAGGAACGACGTATCGTCCGGAAGTTCCGGACGGCACATACCGCTGGAGCGTGACGGCCGAAACGCTGATCGGATCGGCTCCCCCCTCGCAGACGCGAACCTTCACGCTGAGCGGAACAAGTTCCGTCGGGAACCGGGAGTCCGGAGAAGAGGAGCCGATGGTCATCCTTCCGAATCCGGTCACCGATCCCCATCGTCTTCATCTGGAATTTTCTCCTTCCCTTCTGCAGGAGACCGGAGCGGAGCTGTCGATCGTCGATCTTTCGGGGAGGAGGCTTCTGCACTTCAGTCGCGATCAATTGATCGGATCCGGACCCTCTCTCGATCTCGATGCCGGGTCGCTGGTCGACGGCATGTATTTTCTTGTCTTCCGATCCGACGAAAGAAGAATCGTCCGTTCGCTGCTTCTTGTCCGGTAGTCGAGACGCTGTTCGTTATCCGAGGGGAAAACGGGATGTCGGAAGCTTTTCCGTATCCTGTCGGCCCTTTTCCGTGTTGTGCTGATATAACTTTATCGCGCGAACGCCGATGTTGGTCGGTTGTCGTAATTTCCGCTCCGTTTTTTCCACGAAAAGGATCGTGA
>CBFGQN010000068.1:0-11360 GCA_965650895.1 uncultured Ignavibacteria bacterium
GACGACGAACGGGCAACGGGACCGGCTGATGCCGATCAATCGGAAGTTCGACCTGAACCGACTGATGGATGCCGTGGAGTACTACTATCGGAAGACACGCCGTCCGGTCACCTACGAATACATCCTCTTCGAGGGACTGAACGACTCGCCCGAGGACGTCCGCCGTCTGGCCCGGATCACGCGTCGCGTCCCGAGCAAGGTGAACGTGATCCCGTTCCACCCGATCGACTTCACCGCCCCCTCCGGTATCTCCGCCGAGCTTCGTCCGGCATCTCCGGAGCGGTTCGAGCGTTTCATCGCCGCCCTGCAACGCGAAGGTGTGCAGGTAATGGTCCGTTCCAGCTCCGGCGTCGACATCGATGCGGCCTGCGGACAACTGGCGATCCGGCACGAAGCGGAGGGGCTGGCATCGTAGAAAATCCGGCAGGACAACGGACACCGGAAACTTTGTCTCTCTTTGCCGTTGCCGGATGTTTCTTGACGGAACTTCTCCGATTTCAATAACTTTGCATCCGACCGATTTCGCTGTTCATCCGGTCTGAGGATATTCAGGCCCGATCAATCCGGCGGCGACTCAATACATTGATCCCGTATCTCTGATTTTCGCGAAGGGGAACAACCCGTCTCTCTTCCCGCAGAGAGCGTTCAGGTAGCGTCTCAACGGATCGCATGATCGGCACCGCCGGGTGCCGACGATATAACCACCACAACTCAGGAGGCACACATGAAAAAGAGAATGAGAGAGGTTGCTTTCGGTCTCATTCTTCCGGCCTTCCTCTTTACCGTTGTCGGCTGTTCCGACAAAGCGGCTGAAGAGGGAGAGACCGGAAAAGCGGAGGGAGCAACGGAACAGCACGGACTGGGAGGTCCGGAAGGGGACATGGCGAAGCGGGGGGAATTCCTCGTGACGGTTCTCGGCTGCAACGACTGCCACACACCGAAGGCAATGGGCGAACACGGCCCGATGCCCGATCCGGCCCGTCTGATGTCGGGGCATCCGGCAAGCGAGCCGCTGCCGGAGCACGATCCGAACCTGGTCGGCATGGGACCGGACAAGTGGATTCTGGCAAACGGACACTTCACCGCCTATGTCGGACCGTGGGGAACGACGTACGCATCGAACCTGACGCCGGACGAGACCGGCATCGGAAGCTGGACCGAGGAGCAGTTCCTGAAGTCGATCAAGCAGGGACTGAAGACCGGCGGCGCCCGTCCGCTGATGCCGCCGATGCCCTGGCAGGGATATGCGGCGTTGCCGGATGAAGACCTGAAGGCGATCTTCGCCTATCTGAAGTCGCTGAAGCCGATATCGAACGTAGTGCCGGAGGCGAAGCTTGCCGGTCCTCCTCCGGGAGCGACCCCAGGTGGGGAAGCACCGGCAGACAGCGGAGCAAAGACTGAAGGTGCATAAGGGATCGATTGTATAAGAAGAGAAACCGCCCGGAGGGATATTCTTCCGGGCGGTTTGCTTTTCGGAAAATAGTACACGGATTTGACGGATCGCAACGGATGAACACCGATCCGATCCGTCCCATCCGCGTCATCCGTGTACCATCGTATCGAGCCCACCGGTAACGATTTCTCTCCTGTACTGTTACTTCTCCCTGAATGCCTGCACCGGAAGGATCTCCCTTCACATCCGTTCTTCCAGCTCGGCTATCCGTCACTTGTACCAATTACCCGGAAACACCATCATGCACTGCCCGAACTCTTACCATCTTATTCGCACACACGCTCCCCTGTCTCTTCTTATCATCACGGCAACGCTTTTCAGCCTTTCGATATTTACGGTCTCGGCACAAGAAACCCGGATCGTCACAACCTCCGGCGAAGTCTTCAATGGAGAGATCCTCAGGGAAGAATCCGACACCATTTTCTTCAGACTCTATAGCGGTATCGAGTTTGTCGTTCCGAAAACCTCCCTCCGTTCCATCGAATACAACACAGCAGACGATGTTGAATCGAGCCACGGATACTGGTCGGTCGGAGGGGCATTCGGAACCCCTTCGGGAATCAATCTGGTTCTTGCACGGAATTTCAATCCGGACCTGAGTCTTCGGCTTTCCGGCTTTGTCCTGGGAGGACTGGTGCTGGACATCTCACATGGAGTAGAAGTGGATATGGCCTACAGGATCGGGAAATCCGGTTCGGTCGACCACAGCCTCTTTCTTGGAGCCGGAACATTCGGATTCCAGACACTTGAACTCTATAACGGACACGCCGTCCTTCCGGTAACCAGAAGCAGAAACTACGTGGCCGGAGGCTATACGCTTCACTGGAATAATCTTCAAGCTACGGCCGGACTCAGTTACGGGGTCGGCGAGTTGTTCAATCCCTTCCCGGTAGTACAGATCGGCTATGTGCACCGATTCAGGTAAAAGTTCGACAAAGCAAAGGGGAGAGTCGAATGATCGACTCTCCCCTTTCTTATAAACATTGCTCTTCGCTCGGCCTGCTTTACGGAAACCGTACAACTCTGATCCGTGCCGATCCGTTCCATCCGCGTCATCCGTGTACCATCCCATCGAGCCTCGGGGCTCTTGCGCAACTACGACGCAATCACATTCACCAGCCGATCCGGCACGGCAACAACCTTCCGGACGGTCTTCCCCTCGATCAGTCCCCTTACCATCTCGTTCTCCATCGCGATTTTCTCCAGTTCTTCCGCCGACGCCCCGGCCGGAACGGTGATCCGGTCCTTGATCTTGCTGTTGACCTGCAGGACGATCTCGATCTCGTCCACCTTGATCTTCTCCGGATCGAACTCCGGCCACGCCTCATCGGCAATCGTCCCCTCATGTCCTAAGCGCCGCCAGACCTCCTCGGCAAAGTGCGGAGCGAACGGCGAGGCCAGCAGGGCGAAGGCTTCCATCGCAGCCTTCGGTTTCGTTTCGGCATTCAGGAACTCGTTGACGAAGACCATCAGGGCGGAGACGGCGGTGTTGAACCGGATGTTCTCGATGTCTTCGGTTACCTTCCGGATCGTCCCGTGCAGCACCCGCTCCTCCTCCGGAGTCATCTCCCGATCCTCGATCACCGACTCCTTCTTCTCATCTCCGGCCACCATCAGCCAGGCCCGGTTCAGGAAGCGACGAATCCCCTCGATCCCCTTCGACGACCAGGGCTTGTCCATCTCCAGCGGTCCCATGAACATCTCGAACATCCGCAGGGCATCGGCTCCGGACTCGGCGATCACCGTATCCGGGTTGATGACGTTCCCCCGCGACTTCGACATCTTCTGGGAGTTCTCCCCCAGAATCATTCCCTGATGCAGCAGGCGGGCAAAGGGCTCGGGGCTTTTCAGATGCCCCAGATCGTGCAGCACCTGATGCCAGAAGCGACTGTAGAGCAAGTGAGTGACGGCATGTTCCGAACCGCCGATGTAGAAATCGACCGGCAGCCATCGCTCCTCGATGTCGGGGTCGATCATCCGTTCGCTGTTGTGCGGATCCAGATAGCGGATGTAGTACCAGCAGGAACCGGCCCACTGCGGCATCGTGTTCGTCTCGCGCCGCCCCGCTCCGTATTCCGGATGCTCCACGTTCAGCCACTCCCCGGCCAGGGCCAGCGGGGATTCGGTGGAACCGGAAGGTTTGAACTCGTTCAACTCGGGCAACTCCAGCGGCAGTTCACTTTCGTCGACCGGCCTGATGATCCCCCCTTCGTAGCGAACCAGCGGAATCGGCTCTCCCCAGTAACGCTGTCGACTGAACAACCAGTCGCGCAGCTTGTAGTTTACCTTCGCCCTGCCGATCCCCTTCTCCTCCACCCATTCGATCGTCTTCTTCTTTGCGTCGGCGATATTCAGTCCGTTCAGGAAGTCGCTGTTGATCGCCGGGCCGTCGCCGGTGTAGGCATTGCCCTCGAAATCTGCCGGAGGCTGAACGGTCCGGACAATCGGCAGATCGAACGTCTCGGCAAACTCCCAGTCACGCTCGTCCTGTCCCGGCACGGCCATGATCGCCCCGGTCCCGTAGGAGGCCAGAACGTAGTCGGCGATCCAGACCGGTATCCGCTCACCGTTGGCCGGGTTAATCGCATAGCTGCCGGTGAAGACGCCGGTCTTCTCCGTGTCGGTCTGCCGGTCCAGCTCGCTCTTCAACGCCGCCTCCCGTCGATAGGCCTCCACCTCTTCGCGACGATCGTCGGTCGTCAACGTTCCGGCCAGCGGATGTTCCGGCGCAATCGTCATGAAGGTCGCGCCGAAGATCGTGTCGGGTCGCGTGGTGAAGACCTGCAGTTCATCCCCCGACTCCGTCGCAAAGGTGATCTCCGCACCGTAGGATTTGCCGATCCAGTTCGCCTGCATATCGATGGTGGAAACCGGCCAGTCGATCCCGGCATGTCCGGCCTGCAAGCGGTCGGCGTAGGCGGTGATCCGCATCATCCACTGCCGGGTGGGACGACGCTCCACCGTGTAGCCCTTCTCCACCCACTCGTCCACTTCCTCGTTCGCCAGGACGGTCCCCAACTCGGCGCACCAGTTAACCGGGATTTCATCTTCGTAGACCAGGCGGAAGTTTTCCAGAAAGGTCTGCTTCTCCAGCGGCGACAGGTTCTTCCACCCTTCGGCGTCGAAGTCCCACTCCGGACCGTCGTAGCGATCCGGCTTCGGCAGATCGGCTGTCCCTTTCTCCTGCAACTCAATGATCAACTCGTCGATGTGGCGTCCCTTCTCCATGCGGGGATCGAACCAGGCGTTGTACATCTGCAGGAAGATCCACTGCGTCCACTTGTAGTAGCCCGGATCGGTCGTATCCACCTCCCTGTCCCAGTCGATACTGAACCCGATCGCCTGCAACTGACGACGGAAGTTGTCGATGTTCTCCTTGGTGGTAACGCGCGGATGGACGTTCGTCTTCATCGCGTACTGCTCGGCCGGCAGACCGAAGGCGTCCCACCCCATCGGGTTCAGCACCTCGAATCCCTTGTGGCGCTTGTAGCGGGCCAGGATATCGACCGCCGTGTAGCTTTCCGGATGGCCGATGTGGAGTCCCTGTCCGGAGGGATAGGGATACATCGAGAGGACGTAGTACTTCGGCTTGTCCGTCCGGGCGGTATCGGTTGCGAAGGTTTTGTTCTCCAGCCAGAAGCGTTGCCACTTCGGTTCGATCTCTGAAAATGGATAGGCCATGGTTACTGTCGATTGTCGAATATCAATTGTCGAATAGTTATATGCAAAGTCGGTGCGCAGTCTGTGCGCGGGGTGAGATAACGATCAACGGTACTGTAAACGAAAAAACCCCGGGTTATCTCCCCGAGGCTCCACGTACGATTCCTGATATATCTGTCCTGTTTTCACTGACCGGACATTACGGACGCCACGCGGAAAGCCTCTTCTTCGAAAGAAGAAGAAGGTCCGTAAGTCGGTTCAGCGATATGAAGGCATTCATTCTCATGGCGTACATTCCGTTCCGGTCCTCGAACAACATCCCGACCGGAGACTTTGCAATCATACAAAAAAAAGCCTGTCGGGACAAGGAGTGATAACGTAAAGATCGAATTCAGGGAAGGATCAACCGATCTCCAGCCCCATCACATAGGAATCGTGGTAGACCCCGTCGATACGAATTGTCCGCGAGATGCGCCCTTCAACGATAAACTCCCTGCTGAGATAGAGGGCCAGTCCGCGGTAGTTGTCCGGACGGACATGCAAGTTGATCTTGGTGATGACTCCGGTCCTTTTTGCCCAGCCGATCAACGTATCCAGCATCAACCCGCCGATACCACGTCCCCAGAACTCCTTCCGGACCGACATGCCGAACGATCCCGTATGTCGTATCCGGGGGCGACTCCGAGCCGAGAAGCTGAGGGAGGCGACGATATCGTCATCAATCACTCCGAGAAGAAAGAGTTGATTCTGCGCATCGCGAAATCCCCGGATGATCTCCACTTCAGCTTCCTCGGCAATGCCGAACTCTCCCGGTCCCATACTCAGGAAATCCGACTCCCCGCTGATCCGCTCGATATAGCTGATGACCGCAGCTGCATCCTCCGGTTCGGCTTCGCGGATCAGGAGCGTTCTGCCGTCTTCAAGTTTGTGGTGCACTGGTGTCATGATCATTCGTTATGAACTCTTCGTTTCTGTTGCAGGGCGGTTCTATGTTGATAGACCACAAAGCACCATTCGCCGCGGTCTTTGATGTCCGCCGTGGCGGATGGCGTGCGGACACAAAGAAACCACAAAGGGTCTGTGCAGGACACTCGCATCAGTCCTGAAGTTTCCGAGGCAAAGGGAGACGGCATCACAACACCATGCCGGGGAACAGGATCAGCAGAAGCAGGGCGATCAACTGGATCAGGATGAAGGGGATCGCCCCCCGATAGATCGCGGTGGTCTTCACCTCCGGGGGGGCCACGCCACGCAGGTAGAAGAGGGAGAAACCGAAGGGTGGGGTCAGGAAGGAGGCCTGCAGGTTCATCCCGATCATTACGCCGAACCAGACCATGTCAATCCCCAGAGCCGCAGCGGCCGGTGCCAGCAACGGAACGACGATGAAGGCGATCTCGAAGAAGTCGATAAAAAAGCCCAGAACGAAGATCACAAGATTGGCGATAACCAGCAGCCCGACTTCTCCACCGGGGAGACCGGTCAGGTGCTCCTCGATCCAGATATCGCCGTAGAGTCCGCGGAAGACAAGCGTGAAGAGGGTGGCGCCGATCAGCAGGAAGATCACCATCGTCGTCAGCTTTGCGGTCTCGTGCGTCGTCTCCCGCACCCGTCCGAGCGTCAGCCGACGGTTCGGCAGCGCCAGCAGAACCGCACCGGCCGCACCGAGCGCACCGGCTTCGGTCGGCGTGGCGATCCCGGCAAAGATGCTGCCGAGAACGATCAGGATCAGAACCAGCGGCGGAAGCATGGCGAAGAGGATCCGGCGACCGAGCCGTTCACGCCCCGCCTCCCGAATCTCCTTCGACAGGGCGGGGACCTTTTCCGGTCGGAAAACCGCGATACCGGCAACGTAGAGGATATACAGAAGGGCCAGCAGTACGCCCGGAATCAACGCCCCTCTGAAGAGATCACCGACCGATATGCCCATCTGGTCGGCAAGGACGATCAGGACGATGCTGGGGGGAATGATCTGTCCGAGCGTTCCGCTTGCGGCGATCACGCCGGTGGAGAGTTCCTTCGAGTAGCCGTTGCGGAGCATCACCGGCAGGGAGATCATCCCCATCGCCACAACCGATGCGCCGACAATACCGGTGGCCGCCGCCAGCAGCGCGCCGACGAGGATCACGGCAATGGCCAGTCCTCCCCGGACCGGACCGAAGAGAAGACCGATCGTCTGGAGCAAATCCTCGGCAAGTCCGGATCGCTCCAGCATCGTTCCCATAAAAATGAAGAGAGGAATGGCCGGAAGAATTCCGTTGGACATGATGCCGAACGTCCGCTCCGACATCGCCCCCATGTAGGCCCAGTCGAAGTAGCCGAATTCGACGCCGAGGAAAGCGAAGAGGAGTGCGGTTCCGCCGAGCGAGAAGGCGACCGGGTAGCCGGAGAAGATCAGGAGGAGGGCCAGGAGAATCATCCAGAGGGCGAGCCAGTCGCCGAACCATTCAAGCATGTCTTTCCTCCACAGTCTTCTCCTGCATTCCGCTTGATTCATCCGTTCCGCGCAGTCGACTCCCGGCTCTCAGCGCCCCTGCGATCCCCTGCAACAGAAGAAGGAAGAAGGCGAGCGGAACCGCCGCGCGAATCGGCCAGCGGGGGAGTCCGCCCGGATCGGGAGACATCTCCATGATCCTCCACGACTCGACAACCGAAGGCCAGACGACCCAGAGAATGAAGAGACAGAAGGGGATCAACAGAAGGAGAGAGCCGAGCAGGTCAACCCGGGCTTTCCCTTTTTCCGAAAGTCGCGAATAGAAGACGTCGACGCGGACGTGCAGGTCGCGGCGCAGAGCCCAGGGTGCGCAGAAGAGGAAGATCGCGGCGAACATATACCAGCCGGTCTCGATCCAGGTATTGGAACTGAGAGCGGTTCCGGTCTCACGATCCAGAAAGCGGGAGATCGCATTCCATGCCCCCACAATCACCAGACCGACCGCCAGCCATGAGAAAATGCGGCCGATCAGGTCGTTGAGGTTATCAATAAAACGGACGAGACGATTCATGCAATTCGATCAACTTGAACTTTGACTTCTTGTCGTGTCGGGCTTCAGGAGTTGTTTGAACTGATCGGCTGAGACGACTTGTACGCGCGGGAACTCAATGTCCTTTAATACATTAAAATGTCTGTCATGCGAAACAATGTATTCAGCACCGGCAGCAACGGCACAATCAACGAACTTGTTATCGTCAGGATCAACCGTGATCATCCCCCACCTGTAGAAGTGCGTTATCATCTCCACATCGGGAGCATTCTCAATAATCTGCATAATCACCGAAGCGAGGTTTTGCCCCATATGCCGGTCGATAATTTCTTCGTACTCCATCAGAATATCCGTAGTCACACAGAGAACTATTCGTTCGTCGATAAAGCGAATATCCGCCTGAACTCGGAACTACTTGGAAGCGAGACAGGAACATCATTGCTTTCCTCTCACGCACTCTCTTCGGCAAACGCAAACCGCGTATACGCCTCCTCGGCCAGACTCAGCCAGGCGGCCGATTCCTTTCGCCAGGCCTTGAAGGCGTTGTAGACTTTGGCGTAGGCCGGATCGGCGGCGGCCTGCTCTTCCATGATCTGCCGGGTCGCCTCCCGTGCGGCCCGCATCACATCGTCCGGGAAAGGCCGGAGAATCACTCCCGAATCGCGGATCGTTTTCAGTCCCCGTGCGTTGCCGGCATCGTAGGCGGCTGGCATCATCAGATTCGATTCGGCACAGGCGGTCTCCAGCACCCCCTTGTACTCGTCCGGAAGCTTCTCCCACGCATCCCGGTTGATGTAGTAGCTGACCATCGGTCCCGGATCCCACCAGCCGGGATAGTAGTAGTTCTTCGCCACCTGATGCAGACCGAGCTTCACATCGTCGTAGGGTCCGACCCATTCGGCCGCGTCGATCGCCCCCCGCTCAAGGGAGATGTAGACGTCGCCGCCGGGAATCATCTGGGCGGTGACGCCGAGGGCTTCCATCACCTTTCCGCCCAGTCCGGGGATGCGCATCTTTCTCCCCCGCAGTTCGCTCAGATCGGCAAAGGGCTCGCGGAACCAGCCTCCCATCTGTGCGCCGGTATTCCCTCCCGGAAAGTTGAGCACGTTGAAGTCGGCGAAGAGTTCCCGCATCAGTTCGAGACCGCCGCCGTCGTACATCCACGAATTCTGCTGGCGGACGGTCAGTCCGAACGGGACGGTACAATCGAAGGCGAGGGCGGGATTCTTTCCGATGAAATAATAGCTTGCGGTCTGGGCCATCTCCACGCTTCCGCGACCGGTCGCCTCCAGGACTTCCAGCGGCGGGACGATTTCTCCACCCTGATAGGTTTTGATCTCGAAGTTTCCTCCGGTCAGTTCCTTCACGCGGGCGGCCATCCGTTCGGCGGCACCGTAGAGAATGTCGAGCGATTTGGGAAAGCTGGAGGCAAGTCGCCACCGGACCCGTTCACGTTGTCCGGCCCCCTGCGTCCGGCGTCTGGCTCCGGGTCCCTCGCCGCATCCTCCGGCAACGAGTCCACCGGCAAGGAGTCCGCCGGCTGCCGTTCCCACCGCCCCTGTTCTGATAAAGTCTCGTCGTTTCATTCAGTATGGATATAGATAGTCTTGTCCTTCGCTCTCTCTTCTCTGCAAAGAGGATTCTCACGCTCTCATCGCCGCACAACAAATTCTCCCCGCCAACTCCCTCCTTCTCCCTGCACGTCGAGATAGTACGTTCCGGAGGGGAGAGGGCTCACGTCGAGGAGCAAAGGTGCGTCGGGTCGGAAGCCCTCTTCGCTCCGGACAACGCGTCCTGTGCCGTCAACAATCGCACATCGCAGCCTGGCGGAGAGAGGGACGGATTCGGGGAGTACTACCGTGATCGAGGAACGGGCCGGATTCGGCGCCACGACAAGTCGGCCGGTCGGTTTCATCTCCTCTGCCACACCCGATGTCCGATAAAGAGGAACGAACGCCGAACGATCGCACAACCCCAACGGCAGAATCTCCGCAAGCCGTGCGTCATCGATCCCGAAGAGGGGAGCGATCACCGAGGCGTAGTAGCAATGGAAATCGAGTTCGTGCGGGAGGTTGCCGAACCTGTCCAGATTCACCAGATCGGGGACGTTGCCGAAGACCCGTCCGCCGTTCACGTTTGCTCCGAAGACCATGTGGGGTGCGGCGGTGCCGTGGTCGGTACCGGGTCCGTTCTCCCCCACACGCCTTCCGAACTCCGAATAGGTCATGCCGACAACGCGATCGGCCGCGCCGAGAGACTTCAGGTCATCCTGAAACGCCCTGACTCCGTCACTGAGCGTCCGGAGCAACATCGGATGAACGAGCGCCTGTCCTCCGTGCGTATCGAAGTTTCCGAGCCTGACCTTGTAGATCCGCGTGCCGAGTCCTCCGGCGACAAGCCGGGCAATCACCGCAAGGGAGCGGGCGAAATCGGTATCGGGATATTCGACGAGGTTGTCGGCCTTCAGGGCGGCCGCACGAACGGTGTCGGCAAAGGTAATCGACTGTCGGTTGATCAGATCGATAAACTCCCACTCTCTTCCCGCCGGCGTGGTAACGTCCACTTCATCGCTCACGATCGGTCCGGCACCGACAAGGTCGTGGAACTCCTGCGGATCGGTCAGCGACATTGCGAGGGAGGCACCGATGACGGTGAAGATCGAGGAAGTGGCCGGGCTGATCTCGATTGCCGGAGGATCATCCGGCAGAACGTCGGGATACTCCGGATATTCTCCAACCAGATATCGGCCCAGCCACCCGGTATCCAGATACTGATCCTTTCCTCCTCCGGAACCCGTGTTCCAGATCTCGGTTCCGGTGAAGTGGGAAAGATTCATCCGCTCATACCCGATGTTCTGCACAACGGCCAGCTCACCATCGTTGAACATCCGGGCCATCCCCTCCATCTCCGGATTCATGCCGAGCAGCGATTGCCCTTCCAGACGAAGGACCGATTCCTTCGCCACACTGAGCGTAGGCCGGGCATTATAGTAGATCTCGTCCTCGAACGGTACCAGGGTATTCAGTCCGTCGTTCCCCCCCTCAAGCTGGATCACCACCAGCACACGATCTGTCGGGCCAAGCAAGGCAAGCCGCTCGTAGAACGGATTTGTCCCGGCTATCCCTTTCAGGCGCATTCCGGGGAGCGCAAAAGGAGTGGCCAGGACAGGAGGGACTCGATTAAGAAATTCTCGTAGACGCATCGGGAATCATGTAAACGTCTGGACCTTGGTAGTCAGGTGTGGTGATCGACGGGGTGGCTTTGAG
>CBFGQN010000069.1:0-11355 GCA_965650895.1 uncultured Ignavibacteria bacterium
GGACGTTCGACTTCCAGCCATTCCAGCAGTCAGCTATGAGCTATCAGCCGTGAGCAATCGGAAGACTTTCGACTCACGACTCCTGACTTCCAACCATTCAACTCTCTTCCCCAGCAGTCAGCTATGAGCTATCAGCCGTGAGCTATGAGCTATCGGAAGACTCCAGACGTTCGACTTCCCACCATTCCAGCAGTCAGCTATGAGCTATCAGCCGTGAGCAATCGGAAGACTCCCGACTTTCGACTTACAACTCCTGACTCTCAACTCCTGACCCCCGACTCTCCAACGTCCGCAATGACCAGATGTGCAGAAGAATCGCAATCGGCACGACGAAGGCCGGCAGCCAGACGAAGGGGAAATGAGCGATGAATGTGTTGGCCGGTTCGGCGGTGAAGACCTGGAACGATGTTGGTGAGGAGAGGATGGAGATCACCAGAATGTTCAGCACCAGCAGCAGACCCAGCACGTTCCAGAGGCGTGCGATTGTGACGGCCGAAGGGGTGTTCCGGTAGAGCAGCCAGGCGACAATCGGTGCGGTGGCGCCGGTGACGATGTCGAAGTTCAATCCCTCGAAGGTCATCTGTTCCGGGATGATCCGCCGGTTGTACAGTTCGTGGAGCAGCAACTCCAGAAAGAGCCGGAAGACCTGAATCCCCACAAGCCACGTGGTCGGCCCCCTGCCGATGAAGTTCCGGACGCGGGGGAGCGCCGCCAGCAGGATCAGCGTGATGAGGGCCGGGAGGAACACGAAGACGAAACGGGGAGGGACCGAAGAGAAGTCCGCAAGAAATCCCTGTTCGGCCAGGATTGCCGTCAGGACAAGCCAGAGGAGGAGAGGGAGAATCGAGAGGGCTATTATTTTTCCCCGCGATTTTGATCCCCTTGCGGCGCGACCGATAAAGGCGACAAGAAAGAGAAGCAGACCTGCAGTGATGCCGATGAAGGCCGGCTTCAGAGAGAGCGAGATCTCCGCCATACATGTTCCCGTCGGAAGTTGATGTTCTGTTTTGAAGGCGTGCGAATCTACAGAAACGGCCTCTTCGGTGATCCTCTCCGGAAGATGAAAATCGTAGAGAATTTTTTCCTGCAGATCAGGCGGATGCAGAGTCTTGATGTTCCTTCATGCCCTGGTTGGAAATCCCGACAAAGAGCATGCGTAGACACGAATCAGACCCGCTCAAGTCGGCGGTGGGGTTCCGGGGGAAGCTCGACACGGATACCGTCATTCAGTGCGACGTTGCCTCCTGTCATAACGACTCCCATGATGCCCGCTGTGCGGATCAGGTTCCCCTCTGCGTCCCGGTCAAGGACGGCCGCCAGAAGTCCCGGTCGGAAATTCTCGATCTGAACACAGGGATTGCGCAGTCCGGTGATCTTCACCAGAGCTGAGGAGCCGATGTGCAGGAGCGTGTCGACCGGAAGATTCAGGAGATCGATGCCCCGCGTCGTGATGTTCTCGCCGAGCGCCCCCGGCGGGATAGCGAAGCCCGACTTGCGGAGTTCATCCAACAATTCGGCGTGAATCAGATGAACCTGTCGGAGGTTCGGCTGGGTCGGATCGGCCGCCACCCGCGAACGATGCTTCACGGTCTCCCCCATGTGCGCATCCCCCTCCACTCCCAGTCCGGCCAGCAGCCGGATGCTCTGCCGAGTCTCCTTGCTGAAACGATGCTCTTCGCTCCGGCTGACGGCGACGACGATGCCGGGATGTGAATTCTTTGATGCTGCCATATATCCGTATGAAGTCTGATGTCTGAACGTTCGGGATATCACCACAGCAGTCCGATGATCTCCCGCGATCCGATATAGAGAAAGACCAGAAGCGTTACCGCCAGGATCAGATTGATGAAGAGTGGGTTGCGAAAACGGGGGCCGACCCAATCGGTCCGGTTGTTCATCAGCAGAAGCGTCAGTGCCAGCAGGGGCATGAAAAGGGCTCCCATCACTGCGTAGGCGATCTGCACCTGCTTTACCGAAAACCAGAGAAGTGAAGTCGGGAGAATTGCGATCGCGAACAGACAGGCCCGGTATGCTCCGGTCCGCGTCAGGTCTGCCGGTTTCGATCTTTTTCCGGTGTGGATGAAGTCGGCAAAGATATAGGGGGCGCTCTGCCAGACGCCGAGCAGACTGGAGAAGACCGCTCCCCAGAAGCCGATCAGGAAGAGGTGTTTGCCGAACGGACCGAGCACCGACTCAAGTTGCGCCGCAAGCTGCAGTGCGACGTCGGTCCCCTTGCCGCCGATCTCGATACGCGAACCGATCAGGATCATCGCCATGCCGAACAGCGCGGTGGCCGTGTAGGCGACCGCAAGATCGATCCGGCTCGTCCTCAATCCCTCCTCCCCTTTTCTCCCCCTCTCCCGAATCCAGTAGCCGTAGGAAAGGAGCGTCACCGTCCCGCCGACTCCGCCGAGCACACCCAGCACAAGCGAGAGGGAACCTTCCGGCAATCTCGGGATGAGCGTTCCCGAAGCGACGCTCCCCCAGTCATGCGGGAGCAGAAGTGCGGTCACCAGAACGCCCGCAAACATGACGGCCACGCAGAGTGTCATGATCTTCTCGAAGAACCGGAAGCCGCCGACCAGAACGATACCGAGACCGACCAGCGAGTGGACGATTCCCCAGACGATCCGGGAGGTACCGGCCTCGCCGATACTGAAGAGTCCTTCCCCGGCAACGCCGCACGCGCTGATCAGCGCCCCGCCGACCATCAGCGTCCAGAAGACGAAGTAAACGAGGAAGACCCAGCGAATCCATCCTCCCAGCCGATCATTCCACCCTTCAAGGAGCGTTGTCCCGGTCGCCATCTGCCAGCGGGCGATCCCCTCGTTCAGTCCCCACTTGAAGAGTGCGCCGATAACGACGGTCCAGAGCAGGATCAGGCCGGTCTGCGCTCCGGCAAAGCTTGCGGTCAACAGATCCCCGGCTCCGACACCGGTGGCGGCCACCAGAATGCCGGGGATCAGGAGAGCAAACTGAAATCGTTGCGGTTGTGAAGTCAAGTCGGTCCCTTATCTGATATGCATTTCCAGCGTGTAGTGGGCAACCCCGTTCCGGCGCGCCTCGGACCGGGGCATCAGCACCGTAAACCGGTAGTCGCCGTCGTGCGGAAGGTCGGTGAAGACGGTCTCCGATCCCTCGGCGTTCCCGTCGAAGATCCTCATGTTCGTTGCGATATGGTCGACCACAAAGAAGGCGAACCGGTTGTCGCTGTTGAGCGTCGCCTCCAGTTGCTGCCCTTTCGAGGCGCCGACCAGATATTCCTTCACTTCATATCCTTCGATCGTCCCCTTCAACTCCGTTCCGGTCGTCCCTTTGCTGAAGCGGACCCGCTCCGGTTTCTCTTCGGCGGCCTTTTCGTCTTCCCGCGTTTCCTTCTCAGCAGTAGAGGGTTCCTCTTTTCCCTCGTCACCTGCTCCTTCGTTCCCGGTCTCTCCCGGCGTTCCCGTCTCGGGCGGCGACGTTGTCTTTTCCGTATCGGCCCGGGATTCCCCTTCCGCATCGGAACGGTCGGCGTTCTGTTCGGAGCAGGAGACGAGGAAGAGCGTTCCCGCACAGAAGAGGATCAGAAATTTCAGCATGGTGTCTCGCATAAGAACTCTGTGAGTGGATTGATTGCTCCCTTTTCGGCGGATCCGAAATTGTGGAATCTGTGTTCCGGCTTCCGGTTCCCATCGGGAGCATTCATGAAAATAAAAAACCGGATGCCGTTCCGGAGACCGGCATCCGGTTGACGCATGTCTCAGCCCGCCGTTCAGGTCGCAACCATGTCGGGCAGATTCACAATCATGCCCCCCTGCGGGAAATGCAGGCTGACCCCGCCGATACTGTCAACGACGACCTCCACTGTCCCCTGCCCCTCATAGCGAAAATATGCATCCACCCCGCGATAGCGGATGAGTCCTCCCCACGTACTCTCGGTCCAGGGAATATCGGGACTGGTAAACTCCGGCAGCTTCCTGTCCCCCAGATCGATAAAGTTGATCTCCCCCATACCCGGAACGTTGATGTAGCAGTTCCCCCAGTTCTTGTAGGATATTTTGCCTCCGTTCGGGGGAATGGGATCGGGGGGGATCGGACGGACCTCCGGTCCTCCTGAAGTCAGTTCCCAGTGGTAGTTGTTGGTGACGGTTACGTCGTACATACAGCCTCCTGTAATGAATGTAAGGGATGACGGAAGACTCTTTCTCCCGTCTCGATTGAAGCATACGGCGTCGTGAGATTCTTTGCAGGCAGACGAAAAGGGGAGATCTACTCCGGATACTCCCCCACAACGATCGGCTCCCCCGGCTCGCCGAAGGCGTATCCGCGGATCGAGGCGATCAATCGCCACTCGGATTCACCCTGAACCAGGCAGGAGTTCGCCATGACCCTGATCCAGCCGTAGCGGGCTTGCGCTCCGGTGTCGATCCTGAGACCGATGTATTCTCCTTCAGGATCGGTTCGCAGACCCGGCGTCAGAATCCAGTCGATCAGGTTGTAGCGAGCCGAGGCCAGCGTCCTGCTGAAACCCGACCAGTAAGGATAGCCTTTGTGATTCAGGAACTGTTCCAGCTCGTTTGCCGGGCCGACGGTGTCTCCCGGTTGCAGAGGTATGCGGTTTTCGGTTGTGAGAAGGAAACATCCCGGACGGGGATAGAATTCGAGGGAATGGGATGCTCCGCTGGGAGGTTGATCGGAAGTCATAGTGAACCGGTCATCCAGTTGGAAATCATACGCCCCGTCCCCGGTAAAATCCAGAAGGCGGGGGAACTCCGTCACCGGCTCATCCCCCGGCGCGATGACGTCGCATGAGAGAAGGAAGAGGAGAGGGAGAAAAGCAAAAACGACGGATGGTTTCATGGTGCGATAACGTTGATGCCGGTGAAAGCTGAAAGGGAGAAGATAAGCAGAAGAAGGAGATGGCGGAGATGTCCCGTGCGCCGGATGAAACGGGACTCGGACGGATTGACGACGGATGAGCGCGGATCGGGGAGATCGTGCTCATCCGTCTTCCGGTTTCGTTTCTGCACGGCGGGTACGGAGTTCTTTTATCGGACGATGATCAGCGGCAGTTGATGGCGATCCTTCGCCCGTTCGATCACTACCAGATAGCGTCCTGCCGGGATACCTGACAGATCGACGTGTTGCCGGTGCGTTCCGGATGTGTAGAGCGTCTGATCCCACCGCATGATCTCCCCTCCCCCCATATCGATCAGCGCAATGGTCAGCCGTTCCGGTCCGGAGACCGACAGGATCAGTTCTGCCTGGTTATCTGCGATGTTCGGGGAGATCGAAGCGGCGAAGTCCATTCCCTTCCCTCGGCCGACCGAAGAGGAAGAAGTTGTTGTAAAGATGAGCACGCCGGTCTGTTGCGACGACCAGAGACTGGTGACGCCGCCGGCGTTTCGCGCCCGGACCCGACCGTAGTAGGTTGTGTTGGCGGAAAGACCGGTCAGAAGGAAGGTGGTATCCTTGATGTCGTTGTAGGAAGAGACGTTGATGAAGAATGTCGGCTCGATGCCGATCGCCAGATCGTATCCGGTCGCATCGGTGATGCGCGTCCAGCTCAGCCTCAGGTCGAGAGGCTGATCGGTCGCCCCCTGTTCCGGCGAAGTGAAGCCGGGCGTCGCCACGGTCACCCCCTCTCCTTGCGTCAGCAGATAGAGGACCACCGACCAGTCGCTCGTCAACTCGGCGTTGCGCGCCCGGACCCGTATGGCGTAGCGGACGTGCGGCTCCAGTTGCAGTTCCAGCGATGTCCCGCTCAGTCCGGTCTCCTCGATAAAGGGATCATTGAAGACCTCGTGTGCCACGATGTTGTACTCGTAGGCGGTGTCCCCTACCTGCACATCATACATCGTCGCCCCCGCGACCGGCGTCCAGGAAAGAGTCGTCGTCAGCGGATGGTCGACGAAATTGTTGTTCGGCTTTGTGATGTGAGGGGCGACCAGCGTCTTCTCTCCCCGGTAGGCGATCGACCTGTTGAAGCTGCCGAGTGCAATCGCCTCGTCGACCGTCGGGTAGGCAATGTCCCGGAAGGTCGTGTATTCCGATGTCAGTTCCGATGGAGGCCACTCCTGATGCCAGCTTTCCCCCCCGTCGGTGGTGCGCAGAATCTTTGCGTAGCCTCCGACGCCGATGCCGTTCATCGGATCGGCAAAGTCGATGGCGAACAGACCGAACCGGAAGTCGATGGCCGAATCGAGGACCGTCTCCCACGTGACGCCGCCGTCGGTCGATTTGCGGATGATGTCGTTCTCCGTATCCCCGACTCCGGTCCGTCTCCCTCCCACACTCCACAGCGTGGTCGGGTTGACGGCGGTAACCGACCGGATATCTTCCAGCGGTTCGACCGACCGGGCCCAGTTCTCCCCTCCGTCTTCGGTCCGGTAGAAGAAATCCTTTCCGATCTCCGCATCGTATGCCCGCATTCCCCAGACTTCCGGGGCAAGCACGTGGATGTCGCGGGCAAAGCGGGTGTTCGCAGGGTAGGGAACGGAGGTCCAGGTGATGCCGCCGTCGGTGGTCCGCAGCAGCGAATCGGTCGGTTCGGAACGGTTGATTGCGGCGATCACACCGTAGGTCCCGTCATACATGTCGACGGCGACCAGACGGAGATCCCCGTAGGGGTTGAAACGCCGCCAGTTGGTTCCTCCGTCTTTGGTCATCAGCACATAGCTGAGCTTCTTCTGTGTCGTCCCTTCATAGAACGAGGTATCGCATATCGTCACGATGTGCCCGGCCGCGGCATAGGAGAGATCGACGGGACCATTTCCCCAGACCTGGTTGCCGGAGTTGTAGATCCGCTGCCATGTTCTCCCTCCGTCGGAACTGGTCTCTATAGCCGCCCCCGTTGCCAGAGCATAGCCTGCATCGGGAACGTAGTCGATGACTTTCGGTACGTCGATGCTGTTGATCGATGAAGTCTCCCAGGTGATCTCCCAGCGGCCGGTGGTCTGCGACGGAAGGATGGAAGGGATCAGGAACATGATGAGAATCGGCAATGCCCACGGAAGGTGACGACGGAACGAACGGATCATAACGATGATTGATGGTTGTGTGAATGATGTGATGGCTCGATTTCTATCGATATGAGATCGGTTGTGAGACAACCCTGTCCTGATTTTGTTACGGGATTGGTGGAAAAACGATACCGGGGAGATTTCTCTCCCGGAATTCGTTTTGTATGTTGATCTCATCATTTCTTGGCAACTTGCATCCGCCAGAGTTCCGGAATACAGTCATTGAGACTATGGCCGCTATGGGGGATAGAAGACAATGGAAGAGTGGGGATACTGACACATCTCCGGACTCGTCTGCAACGACGGGTGATCGGAACATCCGAGGAAGGGGTCAGGATGAAGAGACTGGCGGTATAGGCCGTCTGATGCCGGAGGTGCCGTTCGCCGGGTTGTCGTCACCCTGCCCGTTGTCGCAAAGAGTTGACATTGAAGGATCCTGACAGAAAAGACTATGCCGCAACTCATACCAACTCCGTCGGTGATCGAAGCCGCCGGGAACAAGCCGAAGGTCATTGAAGAATACGTCGGCCGGGTCAATTCCGGCCACGAGAACGTGAGCGTTGCCCGGATGAGATCGCCCGAGGGGTGGGCGGAGCCGGGACAGCGACCGGACTTCACCGAGGTGACGCTCGTGCTCCGGGGGATGCTCCGCGTGGAGCATGAATCGGGAGTCATCGAAGTCCGCGAAGGTCAGGCTGTGGTGACCAACCCCGGGGAATGGGTCCGCTACAGCACACCGGGACCGGATGGGGCGGAGTACATCGCCCTCTGCCTCCCGGCATTTTCTCCGGAGACGGTGCATCGGGATGAGTAAGGGAGCGGGCTCCACGCAACTGCAGCAGGTGGTCGGCCTGCCGGGGGCGGTCCTGCTGGGGCTCGGCTCGATGATCGGTACCGGACTCTTCATCAGTGTCGGAATTGGAGCGGAAGTTGCGGGGACGTGGGTGATTCCGGCAATTCTTCTGGCCGCTGCGGTGGCCGCATGCAACGGACTGAGCAGTGCGCAGCTTGCCGCAGCCCATCCGGTCAGCGGCGGGACCTATGAGTACGGCTATCGCTATCTGAACCCGAACCTCGGATTTATGGCGGGCTGGACGTTCCTGATCGCCAAGTCGGCCTCGGCGGCGACGGCCGCGCTCGGCTTTTCCTCCTATCTGCTGACGGCGCTCGGCGGAAGGGGCGGCTACCGGATCCCGCTTGCACTCGGCATTGTGATCCTCTTCACATTGATCGTCCTTGCCGGTCTCCGCCGAAGCAACCAGATGAACGGACTTCTCGTCGGCCTGACGCTGACGGCTCTTCTTCTGTTCGTTGTGCTCTGCTTCCCTGCGATCGATCCCGACTATCTTCCCTTTATCGGAACGGACGGCATGTCGTCGTTCTCCTTCGGAGATTTCTTTCCAGCCACAGCCCTGATGTTTGTGGCTTACACCGGCTACGGCCGGGTCGCCACGCTGGGAGAGGAAGTACGGGAGCCGCGCCGGACGATTCCGCGTGCAGTGATCGCGGTTGTCCTCGCGACGATGTTTCTCTACGTTGTGGTTGCAGTCGTTGCCGTCGGTGGAATCGGTGCGGAGGCGTTCGGCGGGGCGACGCGGAATGGAGGTGCGCCGCTCGACACGGTAGCGCGGCTGACCGGACGGAAAGGATTGGTTCCGGTCCTGACGGTCGGGGCGATCACGGCGATGCTGGGTGTCCTTCTCAACCTGATCCTCGGTCTCTCCCGCGTCCTGATGGCGATGGGAAGGCGGGGAGACATGCCCCCGGCCCTGGCCCGGCTGAACCCGGCGGGAACGACGCCGGTTGCTGCGGTGATCGTCGTCGGTCTGGTTATCGGCGGCCTGACGCTGATCGGTGATGTGAAGACGACCTGGTCCTTCAGCGCCTTTGCCGTCCTGATCTACTACGGGATCACCAACTTCGCGGCGTTGCGGCTTCCCCGAAGCGAACGTCTCTATCCGACCTGGGTTCCGGGTGCCGGGCTTCTCAGTTGTCTTGTCCTTGCCTTCTTTGTCGAGCCGATGATCTGGTTGACCGGACTGGCGGTGATCACGGTCGGACTGTTCTGGCAAAGCTTCTTTCAACGGAAGTCCCGAGGTTCCGGGAGATCGGCGTAGTACACATCCCGGACAAGAACTTCCGTGTTTGCGATTCCGTTCATCGGGTTCTCTGCAACGGTGTCGTTTTACCACGAAGGCACCAAGGGCACGAAGAATCACCACGGAATCCTTTCACTCCATTATCAGCATTTGAATGACTGCCCTCTGGTCCTTAAAGCTCTTCTTCTCAGCGATATGCTTGAAGAAGGACCGGGCACATTTCCATCCTTCCGCTCCATATTTCCTGCGACTCTATCTACGATTGCCCGCCTCCACCGTCTGCATCTCTTCCGGTCCCTTCAGCAGAAGGATCTCGCGGACGGAGACCGGTGCGTTGCTGAAGAGGGGAAGATCGGAGCCGATTTCCTGATCTCCCGCAATCGTTCTCCTCTCCTCTTCGGTCAGTCTCTCATAGAACGAATCGTCATATCCCAGCCGGATCAGGACCCGTCTCTCGGGAGAATCCAGTCCGGCAAGGTTCCCGCCGTTCCAGTCGGCGATCGTGCCGCCGTAATCCCAGTCGAAGCCGTAGAAGGTGATCGGCTTTCCGTTCATCGCCACAAGCGAGTCGAGCGATGTGCCGAGCGTGATGCCCGGAGCGACCCACCACATACTCCGATCGCCGCTGAGCGTGATCCGCTCCACTCCTCCCCTGTTCTGCGGATCGCTCCAGACGATCTCCAGGCGTCGCGTCGAATCGTCCGGGAAGAGAATGGTGGCCGGCGCCATTTCTCCCTCTCCCAGGTGCGTCTCCCCTTCGCTCAGATTTTCGGTACCGTACCGTTCCACCAGTTCGGCATGTGTCGTTCCGCTTCCGACCCGGCTCAGAGAATCGAACGCGGAAAGCCGCCACTCGTTCGGTCCGGAATCATTCGCTTCTTTCTTCTCCTCCGTCTGTGCGGTTGTATCGTGTCTCTCCCTTTCCTGTTCTCTTCCGGGATCATCCCGGTCGCAGCCGGGGAGGATCAGGAAGATGAGGAGTGCAAGTGTGCTGAAATCCTTTCTGTTCATACAATTGGCCTATACGAGAAATTCTTTTCGGTTCAATCATTGTACGGATCCATGATTCCCTGAGGAGAGTAGATTTTTTTTCTCCAGAACTGACCGGGGTTGATGCTCCCCTCGAATTCATTACTGTAGATAATACCACCGGATTCGTACTGTGCGAGAGCGTTTGTAGAATGGCTTTGTACGGTACTGTCGGGCACGTAGGTCAACTCTGCCCGAAGTCGGGTCCTGAACCCTCCTTCGTAGACCGGGATAGTGAAGCTCCAGTAGGAATCCGGAGGGAGGGACAGGGTATGATAACTGTTCCCGCACCAGCTGAAGGGGAGATGCTCGATATCCCGCCACTCTCCTCTTTCATCCTGTGCCTGAAGTTTGAGGTGCAGTCTGCTGTCCTGAGCCTGGAACAACATCACATGGGATGTCCGGTTTGCGATGTAGAGTTTCATCCCTCTGTACCTGTCCGCAAATCGTGTGGTGTCGTCATGGATAACCACTAGTGAAAATCCGTCGGGTAAAAACGGAGCTTCTTCAATCGGTCTGAACCGGTTTCGGGATCCGCCCCACCCAACGGATGCCGATTCCACATCCGAGGAAGCATAGCAGTATCCGCGTAGCATAAAATCAACATTCGGCCCAACGGGAGATTCCACCGGCTCTTCCCGCCACACATACTTCCCCTTCACATCGAGATAGGCGAGCCGTTGCTCTTCGGTTGCGGTCAGCAGGGAGGGGTGAGACGAGACAAGGGCAAGATAATCGAACCGGGACTCGATGATGGTATCGGTCGTGAAATTCCAGAAGCCCCATTTCCATGTATCGTCGGGAAGCCTTTGATGAAAGAGAAGGACCTCCTCTCCCAATACGGTCTCTTCCGCATCAATATCGAGCGGTCCGGCAACATTCTTTCCCTGCTTGTCGATAATCATCCATCCTTCATCTGTTGCCACGGCCGCAAGGTCTTTCACAAAGGAGTTTCGGGCAACCCTTTTGTATGGGATGGTGTTATACTTGTTCCCCTTGATGTCAAGCATGATCCACCGGAAGTTCGGCGTTCGGCCGAAAGAACGATCCGTCTGAAAAGGAAGGATGGCCTTGATGGTCGGATCGGAGAAGAGGAGTCTTCCGGTTGTATCGATAAGACCCGTACGATTCTCATCGACTTCCACTACGGCCACTCCGCCGGAAAAATCGGGGTATTGATAGTGAGGGGAAATCTTGTCGCTATCGAAACGCTTTATCATCTT
>CBFGQN010000070.1:0-11343 GCA_965650895.1 uncultured Ignavibacteria bacterium
ACTAAGGTACGATCTTACAGTTGTGGTCAGGGGGAGCTATGAGCGGTCAGCTTTCAGCTATGAATGTAATCAAGTACCATTTCCTCAAAGCCGATCTCTTACGACTAACCACCCAAAGCTGCTCCCCTATGCTCAAAGCTCATGGCTGATTCCTCAAAGCTGATCCCCCGTGCCCAAAGCTGACCGCTCAAAGCTGATTGCTCATAGCTCACTCCTCACCGCTCAAAGCTCAAACCCGACCCCTCACCACTCCCCAACCTCCCGGACTTTGCGACCGATTGTGAATCACCCGGAAAACCTTCGTATAATTGGAGCCGATTGGCGATTTTAGGCCATTCGAATGAGAGATCACGATCACATACAGTCCGCACCATGGCAGAGAACGAGAATGACGCCGGGATGGCGACGCCGCTTCCCGAGGACACACGTCCGGAACGACTGAAAAAGCTCATCGTAACGGTTATTCCTCTCCTGAAAGACGCGTTCGGTGAGGAGAACCTGGTCTTCGCCGAACATCGCGACGAACTTTCGGTGACGGTGCCGAAGGGGATGTTGCACGAGGTGATGCGTTTCCTTCGCGATCACGACGGACTGAAGTTCTCAATGCTGAAGGATGTGAACGCCGTCGACTGGTACCGCCGGAAGGATCGTTTCGAGCTGATCTACAATCTCTTCTCGCTCGAAAAGAAAATGCGTCTTCGCCTCAAGTGCTTTACCGAGGAGTCCGATCCGCACGTCGACTCGGTAACCGATCTGTTCACCTCGGCCGACTGGTACGAGCGGGAGACCTACGACATGCACGGCATCATCTTCGACAACCATCCCGACCTTCGTCGCATGTACATGCCGGAAGATTTCGTCCATCCGGAAAGCGGCGAACCTCTCTATCCGTTGCGCAAGGAATTCCCGATGATGGGGGTGCCCGGTTCACTCCCGCTGCCGGATCGGGGCGTTCCCCGTCCATCCGCTACCAACGGAATCAACGGCAACGGAAATCACTGAGGGGAGAGGGACCTTTCAGAAGTTCATTCAGAGGAGCATTGTCAGATATGAACGTCAACGCAACATCAACACTTGAACGGGTTACCGATCTTCGTCAGCGGAAAATTCTGCATCGCGTCATCGACAAGAACACGACGGTGACGCTGAACGAGCAGGACCCGCTTGAGAACGATATGGTGCTGAATATGGGGCCGCAGCATCCGGCCACGCACGGTGTACTTCGTGTGCTGCTCCGGCTTGACGGTGAGACCGTTGCCGCCTGCGTCCCGGAACTCGGCTATCTCCACCGGGGCTACGAGAAGCTGGCCGAGAACATTACCTATCACGAGTTCCTTCCCCATACCGACCGGCTCGATTATCTCTCGCCGCTGTCCAACAACGTTGCCTTTGCACAGGCGGTGGAGAAGGCGGCCGGGATCGCCATTCCGCCGAGGGCACGGTGGATCCGGATGATGATTGCCGAACTTGCCCGCATCTCCTCCCACCTGATGGCGATGGGAGCCACGGCAATGGACGTCGGGGCGATCACCATGCTGCTGTGGACCTTCCGCGAGCGGGAAAAACTCTACGATATCTTCACCAAGATCTGCGGCGCACGCTTCACCACCAGCTACACGCGCGTCGGCGGCGTCGCCACTGATTTTACACCGGACGTCGTCCCGATGATCCGGACGTTCATCGACGAGTTCCCGAAACACCTGAAGGACTTCGAAGCGCTCGTCAACCGGAACCGCATCTTCATGGATCGTCTCCGCGGCGTCGGCTACTATGGGGCAGAAGACTGCATTGCGCTCGGACTGACCGGACCGGTGCTGCGGGGTGCCGGTGTGGCCCACGATCTGCGGGTGGACGAGCCGTATCTGCTCTACGACGAGGTCGATTTCGACGTGATCACCTACACCGAAGCCGATGCCTACGCCCGCTATATGGTCCGCGTCGACGAGATGAAGGAGTCGGTGAAGATCGTCCGTCAGTTGCTGGAGAAGATTCCGGAAGGACCGATCATGGCCAACGATGCCGAGCACGTCCTGCCGCAAAAGCAGGAAATCTATACGAAGATGGAGGAGCTGATCCAGGACTTCATGCTCATCAACTTCGGCACACATCCGGAGCCGGGGGAAATTTACTCGGCCATCGAATCGCCGAAAGGCGAACTCGGGTTCTACATCAGTTCGACCGGAGAGGGACATCCGTGGCGACTGAAGATTCGCGCCCCTTCATTCTGTAATCTCCAGGCGCTTGCGCCGATGTGCGAGGGAGAAATGGTGGCCGACGTTGTGGCCATCATCGGAGCGATCGATCCGGTGATGGGAGAGGCGGACAAGTAGGGAGTAATGCAAAAGGAAAAATGAAAAATGCAAAAAGGGAGAGGGCTGTGGGTCTTCTCCCTTTTGCATTTCACTCGATGCAGTTCCGTTCATGAATGAGCAGCGTACCTGCAGGATCGGAAATATAAGCGGCTGGGGTAGTTCAAAAGCAAAAATGAAAAAAACAAAAAGGCCCGAGACCCTGCGTTTCCTCCCTTTTTGATTTTTTCATTTTGAACTTTGAATTGCCTACGAATACAGTTTCGTGAGCAACTTCCGCTTCGCAATCGGCAGGAGCGTTTCGGTGTAGGGATAGTCGAACTCCGATGTGAAGGCGTAGGTTGCCGGATTCGGAAGATCGACGAGTTCTGAGACGAGGTGCTGCTTGACGTGCCAGGGGGAGGAGTCGATGGACCTGAGAGGGAACGATTTGATCGTCTGCGTCTTCAGGTTCCGGAACTTCTGGTTTGCGTTGCTGAAGATCGACGTCTCGTAGCGCACCACATGCAAAAGTCCCTCCTGAGAATCCGGGACAAGAAGGTAGCCTTCATCAACGTAGGAGGGGAGAAGGCCGACCTCTTCAAGCGCAACATGTTCCTCGACAAAGTTGTAGACCGTTCTTCCCTCCTCGATCGCCTCCCTGATTTTCGGCAATGCCCAGCGCATCAGTTCCTCCACGGCGTCGATCTCTTCGCGGGACATCGAGAGCGTCTCGTGGAGGACGCGCTGCGAGCTGAGATCGAGGCCGATAATCCGCTTCGGCAGGTCTCGACGAAAATCGTCTCCGGCCCGGAGAATCTCGGTAAGGTTCTGGTAGAGTTGAATCAGTTCGGCGAGCGTCGGGTAGAGTCGGTCGTGGGAAAATTCTTCGTGGGCACGTTGCAGCCCGGCAAGGATGCGGTACTGTCCGCTTTCGTAGTCTTTGAAGTTGCCGATAAAGGTCTCAAGCTGAAGTTGTCTCATGGTTATCCTCCTCAATTGTGAGAGATACTTCATACGGGTGAGAAACCGGTTGAAATATCCGTCAAATAGATCATCTTCGCAACCAACTGTTGAAAAAACGTCTTCTCCTCTTTTCCTATTTTACCCGGCTGAAAAAAAACTTCCGGAATGAACAGAGTTGCTCTTCACACATTGGGTTGCAAGCTGAACTACGCCGAGACGAGTGCGATCGGCGAGCGGTTCAGACTGAACGGATTTGATCTGACCGAGTTGGGGGAGAATTCCGACGTGGTTCTGATCAACTCCTGCACGGTAACCGAAAACGCGAATCGCGAATGTCGCCAGCTTGTGCGGCGTGCGCTTCGGAAGAATCCGGATGCCTGCGTCATCGTCACCGGCTGCTACGCCCAGTTGAAGCCGGAGGAGATCGCCTCGATTGACGGCGTCGATTACGTCCTCGGCTCGTCCGAGAAGTTTCGGCTCTTCGATCTGATTGACCGGTTTGAAAAGCGGGATGTACCGAAGGTCGCCGTCGGCGAGATCGCAGGGGAGACCGGTTTCGGTCCGGCCTTCACTGCCGAGGCCGATGCCCGAACCCGTGCCTTCCTGAAGGTGCAGGACGGATGCGACTACAATTGTTCTTTCTGCACAATCCCCCTTGCGCGGGGAGGAAGCCGGAGCCAGCCGGTGGAGGATGTGCTGAAGCAGGCGCGTGAACTGGTGGAGAGCGGATACCGGGAGATCGTTCTGACCGGTGTGAACACCGGCGATTACGGCAGAAAGGATGGAACGGATTTTCATGAACTTCTCTGCCGTCTCCATGACGTGGAAGGACTTCAGCGCCTCCGCATCTCGTCGATTGAACCGAATCTGCTGACCGACGCGATTATCGAGCTTGCCGCCTCGTCCGACCGGATGATGCCCCACTTCCACATCCCGCTTCAGAGCGGATCGGATCAGATTCTCGGGAAGATGCGTCGCCGCTACCGGAGCGGTGATTATCGTGAACGGGTGGAGAAGATCCTGAAGGAGATGCCGGATGCCGGCATCGGTGTCGATGTGATTGTCGGGTTTCCGGGAGAAGGGGAGGAGGAGTTCGGGGCCACATACGAGTTCCTGCACACCCTGCCGGTCGCCTACTTCCACGTCTTCACCTATTCCGAACGGGAGAATACACCGGCGCGGGAATTCGGCGGTGTGGTGCCGGTGGAGGAGCGTCGGCATCGGACGACGATGTTGCGGACGCTTTCGCAGAAGAAGCGGGGAGGATTTGCCGAGCGGTACGGCGGAACGGTCAGACCTGTGCTGCTGGAGGCTGAGCGGGGAGATGGAACGATTCAGGGATACACCGACAACTACATCCGCGTCTCGGTTCCGGCTGAATCCGGTTATGCCGAGCAGATCGTCAACGTCCGTATCGGTTCCTGGACAGGAGAGACCGCCCCCTCCCGAATCGTCCCTCACTAACTCTGTCCCCCTCACTCCAGATCACTCTCAACCCAAACCTCCAGCGACCCCGGATCGACCGAAATCCTCAACAGGTTCGGGCGGCAGCAGACCGTACAGTCTTCTACGTACTCCTGCTCGTATCCGCCGCTCGGATCGAGCAGCGTCTCGTTCCTCTCGCCGCACATCCCGCACGACCACGGAAGAGGGGTAACCTCACCGGGCCGGGCGATAATCGGCGATGTCTCGTCGTTGTAGTCTTCGTAACTCATGCCTTTGCCGTATATCAGTGGAGATGGTGAGCCATCAGCGGTGAGCTGTCAGCTTTGCTTCCTTTTCCTGCATACCGATGGGAGATAGATGGTACGATGGTACGCAGATGACACGGATCGGAGGGATTTCCACGAATCCGATCCGTGCCGATCCGTCCAATCCGTGTACCATTGCATCACCCTCCCTATCTACCCGAAACCGTCCCCTTCATCTACCCCGATCTCGCTCCTCCCGATACTTCTCCAGCACCCGACGGATCACATCCCACCCGAACCCCCGGTTCGCCAGAAATGCCGACATGCTTTGATCCCACTTCCGCGGATCGTCGTGCCGGATTTTGCCTGCCTTCTTCTCCGCCGCCCTCATCGCCTGTTCGATCTCGAAGTCTTCCGAAAAAAAACGGCCGAGCGTTTCGGCTATCGTCTCCTTGTCGATTCCTTTTCTCATCAGCTCGACCTCAAGCTTCTTTCGTCCCGTTGCCCGCTTCAGCAGCCGGTCGTTGACCCAGGCACGGGCAAATGCGGCGTCGTCCACCATGTTGTATTCGTGCAGGAACGTCAGGGCCGACTCTACCGCTTCCGGTCCGTAACCCCGATCCCGCAGTTTCTGCGAGATCTCGCTCCGGCTTCGCATGCGGGCGTTAACATAGTTGAGAGCCGATTGCTTGGCGTGATAGATTTCATCCCATTGCTTCACCTCCTCCAGAAACGCTTCGTCCACCTCCCGTCCCTTGAAGAGGGCAAACTTCACATACGTCTCCTCTCCGACACCGAAGGCGAACTCCCCGTTGATGTAGATGGAGCGCCGTGCCGAGCGCTTTTTCTGTTGCCGGACGTCGGTGATTGTTGAGTTTGTAGAGTTCATAGAGTTTGTAGAGTTCATAGAGTTTGTAGAGTTCGTAGAGTGTGGGAGAGTTGTGAGTGTAAGAGTCATGAGTGTCTGATATGCGAATCACAACGTCTGCAAGCTGACTGCTGATTACTGAAAGCCGATTGCTGATTACTGAAAGCCGATTGCTCAAAGCTGATTGCTGACTGCTGATTGCTCAAAGCTGATTGCTGACTGCTGATTGCTCAAAGCCGACTGCTCCCCCCGATATCCTCCCCCATTTCCTGACTCGTCCGGTTTTCTGTATCACCTGGAAATCGGTTGAAAAGTCGGGTGTTTAACCTTGAAGAAACGGGGGAAAATCCGTACTTTGTGCCGGTTGAAATCGCCCGTCGTTCAGCCCGTGCCGACTCCCGTAAAGTCGCAGAAAATCGTCAAATATCAAAGATTTTTCATCAACTGTTCGCTATTCGAGAACTATGAAATTTTCCGCTTCGATACATGATCTGGCCGGCGCTCTCGGAAGGGTCTCCGGTGCGATCCCTCCCCGCTCGCCGATGCCTGTTCTGGAGAACGTTCTTCTTCGGCTCGAAGGTTCCGTGCTGTCGCTGACGGCGACCGATATGGACATCACGATCACGACGAAAGTACAGGTCAAAGGGGAGCGGAACGGTTCGATTCTGGTGCCGGCCAGGCGCCTGACCGATACGGTTCGTGCTCTGAGTGAAGGGGAGCTGGAGTTCGAGGCCGATCCGGATTCGTGGCGTGTGTCGATTACAACCTCTTCCGGACAGTTCAAGCTCTCCGGACTGAGTCCGGATGAGTATCCGAAGCTGATCAATTTCGAGGGGGCGATCTCGATGACTCTCCCGATGCAGAAGTTTACCTCGATGGTGGAGCGGACGATGTTTGCCTGTTCCTCCGATGAGTTCCGTCCGGCGATGACCGGTGTCCTCTTCCAGTTCCGTCCGAACGAGATCCGTTCGGTGGCCACCGACGGTTTCCGTCTGGTGCGGGTGATTGATCAGGAGGCCAGGGCGGAGGTCAGCGAGGATCTGGATATCATCGTTCAGCCCAAGGGACTCCATCTGGCGACCAAAGCGTTCGAGACCGATGCGATCACCCTCTCGGCCAACCAGACGCACGTCCGGTTCGAGGACGGGACGACGACGATAACCGCCCGACTGATCGACGAGAAGTATCCGAACTACGAGACGGTGATCCCGCAGGCGAACGACAAGCGGATGATCGTCCGGCGCGACGAGATCCTGAACACGGTCAAACGGGTCAGTCTCTACTCCAACGCCCAGACCCGTCAGGTCCGGATGAAGATGGGACCGAATACTCTGCAGGTTGCCGCGCAGGACACCGACACCGGCGGCGAGGCGCGCGAGAGCATTACGTGCGACTACGGCGACGACGAGATGGAAATCGGCTTCAACGCCCACTTCGTCCGCGAGGCGCTTGACCGGATCGACACCAGCGAGGTCTCGTTCGATTTCTCGACCCCGCTTCGTCCCTCGTTGATCGCACCGTACGGCGCCAAGAACGGACAGGATGTATTGATGCTGTTGATGCCGATACGCCTGAACAACTGAGAACAACTATCAAGATCAAGATATTGACCGGAGCGGCGTTGAAGGATGCGGCGGTTCTCCCGGAGCGGAGGATCCGCCATGCCGGCCTTCAGCTCCGCTTCCGTTGTGTTAAGCAATGCGCATTCGTCGTCTGTACTTCCGGAATATTCGCAATCATGCCGAGACCGAGTTGTTTGCCGCATCCCGCGTCAACGTCTTTACCGGTCTGAACGGTCGGGGGAAGACGTCGATTCTCGAAGCCCTCTCGCTCTGCACGCTCACCCGGTCGTTTGTGGCCAATCAGGATGCCGCACTTCTGCGGCGGGGGGAGCGGGGATTGATTGCGAGGATGGAGGGGGTGAGCGACTACGGTGCCCCCAGACGGATCGAGGTGGGTTGGTCTGCCGAAGGGGGAAAGAACATTTTGCTTGACGGATCTCCGGCTGCGAACGCAGCACAGGTGATCGGGGCGGCCCCGACCGTCGTTCTCTTTCCCGATCTGAAATCGATTACCGGCGGACCGCCGATTCATCGAAGAAGATTTCTGGATCTGGTCCTCTCGCAGGCCAAGCGAAAATATCTCGAAGATCTGATGCAGTATCGCCGCCTGCTGAAGCAGCGGAACGCAATCCTTTCGGAATCGCGAAGGAGGGGACGGGGAGTCGATCCGGTTCTGCTGGAGCCCTGGGACGAGGGATTGATTGACCGTGGGGCACGCCTGATGTACGAGCGGACGAAGTTCCTGAAGGAGTTCGAGCCGATCCTGCGCGAAACCGCCGAGGAGGTGGCGCTCGGTGCGGACGAGATCGCCGTCTACTACCTCCCCGATTCGCTCGAAGAGCCGACCGGGAGCGTGAACGAATACCGGGACATGCTCTGGCTCAGAAGCAAGGAGGTGCGGGGGCAGGAGGTGCGGCGGGGGACAACGCTGTTCGGTCCGCACAGGGATGATTTCGGCATGATGATCAACGGAGGAGACGTCCGGATCAGCGCAAGTCAGGGACAGCACAAGACGCTTCTGATCGGACTGAAGGTGGCGGAGTTTCACTATCTGGCCCGGCAGTGTGCCGAGACGCCGGTGATTCTTCTCGACGACATTTTCGGTGACCTCGACGCCCGTCGTGCCGAACGGGTATACGATATCACGAGGAATCTCGCCCAGGTCTTCATTACGGTTGTCTCATTCGACATGCTCCCATTCCTTCGCGGACGGAAGCTGGCGCCGGAGGACGCTCACTTCGAGATCGACCGTGGAGAGGTCGCTGCAAGACATTACGGTGCGGGGTTCATCCCTCCTGATCAGCAGGGGAAGGGCACGGACGAAGAGGTCTCCTTCGATCTGCCGGAATCGGATCCCGCTGAACGTACAGAAAACAGATCGTAGGAGGAACGGGTTATGAGTCAGTCGCTCGGTTCGATCATCAACCAATGGCTGAGGGAGAACAATCTCGAGGAGAAGTTCCGTGAAAACAGTGTGCCGGACTACTGGATCGAGATCGTGGGGGAGGCGATTGCCCGCCACGCAAAGCTTGAGCGGGTGGAGCATGGCCGGATGGTGATCCGGGCGGAGAACCCTTCCTGGAAACAGGAGATCATCACCAGACGCGAGGATATTCGCGCCAAAGTCAACGAACGGTTCGGAGCCGAAGTCATCACCGATGTCTTCGTGATATGAACCGGAACAATCGGTGCCGGAACGTGACGTTCCGTCGCCGGATTCGGACTACCGATGCCGCAACGGCTCGGAACAATCATTGAACTATATAACCACTGAACCATACAACCACTCAGAAGGTGAAACGTGGCAGAGAACAAGAATAATCAGCAGTATACCGAAGAGAGCATTAAAGTTCTGGAAGGGCTCGAAGCGGTGCGGAAGCGTCCGGCGATGTACATCGGCGACATCGGCTCGCGTGGGTTGCACCACCTTGTCTACGAGATCGTGGACAACTCGATCGACGAGGCCCTGGCCGGACGATGCGATGCGATCGACATCACGATTCTGGCCGACAACTCGGTCCGTATCTCCGATAACGGTTCCGGTATCCCGGTCGGCAAGCACAAGGACAAGGGAATCTCCACACTTGAGGTGGTGATGACGGTTCTCCA
This sequence comes from uncultured Ignavibacteria bacterium, assembly GCA_965650895.1. Classification (GTDB taxonomy): domain Bacteria; phylum Bacteroidota; class Ignavibacteria; order OLB7; family OLB7; genus JAGWAZ01. Next base: position 9,485 of record CBFGQN010000070.1, read on the forward strand.
CGCCGGGGGAAAGTTCGAGAAGAGCGCATACAAGGTTTCCGGCGGTCTGCACGGGGTCGGTGTGTCGGTGGTGAACGCTCTGTCGGAGTGGATGATCACCGAGGTGAAGCGGGACGGCAAAATCTGGCGTCAGGAATACCGGCGGGGCGTCCCGCAGGGGGATGTTCATGAGGTCGGGACGGTGAAGAAGGGGGAGACCGGGACGACCCAGTGGTTCAAACCGGATACCGATATCTTCAAGGTGGATGAGTTCAAGTGGGATATCCTGGCCGAGCGGATGCGCGAACTTGCCTTCCTGAACCCGCAGATCACGATCACGATGAAGGATGAGCGGGAAGAGGAGGGACTGACCGAGATCTTCCACCACAAGGACGGTCTGATCGGCTTCGTCAAGCATATCGACGCGCAGCGGACTCCGCTGACCAAGCCGATCATGGTCAGCGGCGAACGGGACGACGTCTCGGTGGAGGTCTGCTTCCAGTACAACTCCGGCTATTCCGAGAATCTCTTCACTTACGTCAACGACATCAACACGCGTGAGGGGGGGACGCATCTCTCCGGCTTCCGTTCGGCTCTGACCCGGACGTTCAACGCATACGCGCAGAGCAACAAGCTGATCAAGAACGACAAGATCGCCCTGAGCGGCGACGACTACAAGGAAGGATTGACCGGCGTGATCTCGGTGAAGGTCCCGGAACCGCAGTTCGAAGGACAGACGAAGACGAAGCTCGGAAACTCCGAAGTGGAAGGGATTGTCCGTTCGATCTTCGGCGACCAGCTCGGGCACTACATCGAACAGAATCCGAAAGTCGCAAAGCAGATTGTCGAGAAGATCGTGTCGGCTGCCGAGGCGCGTGAGGCCGCGCGCAAGTCGCGCGACCTGATCCGCCGGAAGAACGCGCTGGAAAGTTCGGCTCTCCCCGGCAAACTGGCCGACTGTTCGATTCAGGATCCGGAATTGTGCGAGATTTTCCTCGTCGAGGGGGACAGTGCAGGCGGGTCGGCGAAGTCGGCCCGGGATCGTCGCACGCAGGCGATCCTTCCGCTTCGGGGCAAGATCCTCAACGTGCAGAAAGCCCGCATCAACAAAGTGCTGGAGAACAACGAGGTCCGGGCGATTTTCACCGCTCTCGGCGTCGGCTTCGGCGAGACGCTCGATCTGGAGAAGCTTCGCTACGGCAAGCTCATCCTGATGGCCGATGCCGATGTGGACGGTGCCCATATCCGGACGCTGATCCTGACGCTGCTGTTCAACTACATGCGTGACCTGATCGAGGAGGGGCGCGTCTATCTTGCGATGCCTCCGCTCTACAAGATCAAGAAGGGGAAGAAGGAGTATTATGCCTTTGACGACCGTGAGCGGGACGAGGTAATCGCCCGGCTCAGGAAGGACGGCAAGAAGGATGATGATGACGAGGAAACGCCCGAAGGTGAAGAGGAAGTCGCAGAGGAGATCGGTCGGATCAAGGGGGGAATCGTCATCAGCCGGTTCAAGGGACTCGGCGAGATGAATCCGGACCAGCTCTGGGATACGACGATGAATCCCGAGACCCGTATCCTGCAGCAGGTGACGATCGATAACGCCCAGACCGCATCGAACATCTTCGAGACGCTGATGGGGGATGCGGTGGAGCCGCGCCGCGACTTCATCGAACGGAATGCCCGATACGTCAAGAATCTCGACGTATAGGGGGGAAGAAGATCGAAAGGGGGAAATGGAAGAATCGGCGCAACCGTGCGTTCGGATCCTTCCGTTTTCCCCTTTCGCATTCTCGGGATCCCCGATCAGCACTACCCCTGAATTCTCTCACAACAACTCACTTCGAGGTCGTTGTGTGTTAGGAAGAGGCAACGTAGAT